>CANDEX010000069.1 GCA_947383875.1 uncultured Azospirillum sp.
GATTGACCTTAGTGACTGGAGTTCAGACGTGTGCTCTTCCGATCTGATTGAGATTGATAATCAAGGTTAAAGCCGGTTATTCCTGCTTGTTCTAATGTCATGAGCTCCCCGGCATCGACAATTCCGTTAGAATTGCTGTCTTTCCAGACTTTGACTTCGCTCCAAGCGGCGTCTTGATTATCAAAAACACCGTCCTGATTGCTGTCGAGGTCTTTCAGGACCTCAAAGCCATTAGCGGCATTTTGCCCATTAGAAAGAACGGAGTTGTTTCCAAACAACTCCGTTCCGTTATCAATCTGTCCGTTTCCGTTGATGTCACGCACCAGAAGGCCGTCATCTTTGCCAACCCAGCCTGTTCTTTCTGCAAAACCGTTGCCGTCATGGTCAAAATATACGCCGTTAGCAACAGATGTTGTTTCAACGCCATCACCATCCAGATCTACAATTAAAGGTGACGTTGTCCGCTCCGCTGTATCGTATAATTCTTGGAGGCTTGAAATCGGGGAGTTAAAAGTAAGAGATGGTATCCGTTCTGCAATAACATCAGTGTTGATTTTCAAATTTCCATTTTCTTCAATGTCTAACCCTACAGCGGCTAACATTGATTTTATTTCATTAAAAATATCGTCTTGATGTTCTTCTATGTAGTCCCATGTTAAACTTACCAAGCTTCCTATAAGAAATGATGCTATTACTGTAGATGTAACTGTTGCAGTTGCTGGTATTATCAGCACGGCTGCTCCCGTAGCTAAAGCATATTTTCCTATAGGGCCTAAATCTTTATTTTCAATTGATTCTTGTATCGCAAAAAATGCACCATAGTAACCATATGTTTTTACTAATTTGCCCATATTTTGCAAGTCTCCTATCGGCATTTTAGAAATACAATCTCCAATTTTATTTAGGGTAACTTCCCCACTTGTTGTAGCCATGTCTTTTAGAGTATCAAAGAATTTATCAATTGTATTTTTATCTTCTTGTGCGATATCAGTCATTTATAGCTCCTTTCTCAGTTTAGTTGCTTTTTTTAATGTTTATAGTATTTCCGTCCGATAAAAATTACTGTACAAAATGGGATTGTCGTAAATATTCCCGCAATAGAAAAAAGTTTTATTATAGAATTGAAATTATCCTTAGCTATATTAAAAGCCGTACAAACTAAAGGAAGAAATACTAAAAATCCTATTAAACAGATAACGAACCATTTATTTAATAGTATTTTTTCATGAGGGTATGCTTTATACGTTCGGTTTACCGAATAAAAACCTCTGTAAATTTCATATGGGCAGGAGTAATAACTAAAAGCTACTCCTAAAGCAATATAAGAAATAATAGCTAAAGCGATGTATGATTTAGGATTAATTGTATAAAAGAAAAAAAATGTTTTGATAATCTCTGTTTGGGTTGCATTTCCAGAATCAGCAGCTTCTACTAAAATAGAAAAAATTATAGAAAATGCAAAAATAATATAAGCATTGCGCCGGTGTATTGGATTAATTGTAATAAAATAACCTTTTTTATAACAAAGCCAAATGCTGAAAGTAACAAAAATTATGCTACCGGTAGATATTGCTATTTTTAGATTATAGAGAGCAGATAGATTAATTTGCTTATAAAACAAAAAAATAAAAAATATCCAACTATAAATTAATAATCCCCATACTAATCCTGTATAGATGGGATGCTTATCGGTTGGCGTTTCCATCTTTATTAGTTTTTTCTTAAGAGGATTATCATCATCAAGTTTTTCACTTAATTTATTTTCATAAACATTATAGGGTTTGAAAAACATAATTATTGCTCGATTCTGCTGTTTGTGTTGAAATTAGATTACTAATAATGGTGTAAGAAGTAAAGTTTAAAAGTTGATATATCAATAAAAATAAAATTATTATTTGAGATGCTAGGCTGCTAAAGCAGCAAAGCAACTAATTTATATGTCTCAGTCATAATACGCTCCTTTAATGGTTAGTGAAAGTTAGAATTTAAGAAAGCTAATGTATTGGTATTGCAATAAAATGCCAATATTTATAAGAATAAATAACAATATTCTATATAAAAAAGTATGTTGATTTTGAGTATATCCTTTATTAAAGAAAATTGTGCTTACAGATGAAACTAAAGTTAATTGAAAAAAAGATAAAAAATAAAATGAATATAGATAAACAGCATAATTGTGAGCTATGGTCATCGTATTTAAAACGAAAAAAATAGAAATAATAGCAGAAACCAAAGTAAATAAGGGAGAGAGAGATAGTATGAAATTTATTTTTAAAATAGTTCCTTTTATAAAGGCTTTATGCATTAATAAAGAATATACGAAAGAAAAAAATATCCCAACAGCTAAAAGCTCAAATAAGTAATCATTAAAGTAATTTTCCCACATAAATTTGGTATTAATTAAAGTCGCCAATACAGTTACCCCTATAACAATATTTTTATTTTTTTCCTGAAATATCTTATTATTGAACATTTTAATAAAAAAGACAAAATATAGGAAAAAATTTATCCAAGATATAATTAATACATTGATAAAATTTATTACGAGTGATGAACTGGTATTTAGAATATTAATGGTATCAAAACGTAGTAATAAAGTATTAAAAATAAACCAAGTTATTATGATGGAAAAATATGGAATAAAACCTTCTAATTTATTTTTTAAATATAAGTAAAACAATGGATATAGGAAAAAAATAAAGTATAAAACAATCTGATATTGATAGGCAATAAAACTTAATATAGAAAAAAGCAGCGTTAAAAATATAATTTTTTTTAATGATAAGAAACCCTTAGAAAGAATATCAGAAACGTCATTTTTATTCAGAGAATCATTTTCCATAATTTTACTCAATTCTGTTGTTTAAGATGAAATTAGATTACTGAAGATTGAAATGGAAGTAAAGTTTAAAAGTTGATATATCAATAAAAATAAAATTATTATTTGAGATGTTAGGCTACTAAAGCGGCAAGGTCATTGCCATCATGGTCAAAATATACGCCATTGGCAACAGTAGTTGTTTCAACGCCGTCTCCAGCATGGGCAATATTTCTCCTTATTTGATTATGCTTTTTATATTAATCAAAGGAAGCTGAGTTGTCGGTCGGTTTTCAACTATTGTTCCCGTATGAAAATTTTTGGTATTTTGTCTTCTTTGTTTCATTGTGTTTTCCATAAAAAATTTTGATTTTTAAACGGAATCAAAAGAAAAATTGCTCATCAAAAAAATTTTCTCTCACACTTTCGATTCTGATATTCAGAATAAAATTAGATTACTAACAGACACAACAAAAGTAAAGGATAAAATAGAGATTTTATAAAAATAAAATTATTACTAGAAATCATCATTCTTCCTTTTGTATTATTTAGCCTCATTTAATAAGAACATATTTGTCATCCCCTCACCGCTCTCTCATACTTTCGTTAAGGTATTTCATCACCGGAGAGAGCAGATATTCAATCACGCGGCGTTTGCCGGTTTTGATTTCGGCCGTTACGCTCATGCCTGGTTTGAGTTGTACAACTTGTCCGTCCGCCAAAATCTTATTATCAAGCAGTGTCAGGCGCGACGGAAAAATAAGCCCGAGTTTTTCGTCCTGCACTGCATCGCCGGAAATATTGCGCACTTTGCCCTTAATCGTCCCGTATTTGGTAAACGGAAAACTGTCGATTTTGATTTCAACATCCTGTTCCGGTCGCACAAAGCCGATGTCTTTATTCAAAATCATTACGTCGGCCTCAAGCTGATAATCTTCCGGCACAAGGTTCATTATCGGCTTGGCGGTTTCCACTACGCCCCCCTTGGTGTGATACACCAACTGCTGCACATAACCTGACAACGGGGCTTTGACGACTGTGCGTTTCAGAGCCTCCTCATATTTAATCAGCTCTTGTTGATAAGAGGCAAGTTTCTCCCGGTTATCGGTCAACTCCTGCATAATATTTTTATCAAACTCGGCCAGATATTGCCGCAGTTCTTTTTTCAAGAATTCAATATTTGCTTCTGTTTCCGCCATTTTTTTGAGTTGTACGTTACGTTGCTCCTGCAGATTGGTCAGTTCTTCTTCCTGCTCCAAAAATGTGAGGCGGGCAATAAGTTTCTTATCGGCTAAAATCTTTTTCTTTTCAATACGTTCTTCCACGCTCGGCAACAGCTTTTCAATTCGCTTCAAGTCCGCGGCAATCGTATCCTTTTCTTTTTCAGCTTTGGCAATCTGTCCGTTCAAAACTTCTATTCTGGCGGCTTTTTCGGTCATTTGACTTTTAAGCAAGCCGGAGTGCATTTTAATCAGATAGTTTTCAATCGTTTCATCGTAAACAAAATTTTCTTCCGGATTGTCGGTCAGCAGGGCTTGTAAACGGGCAACGGCAATTTCCAAGGCTTTCATCTCATTTTTAATGCGGCGGATATTGGCTTGAACCTCAGTCTGGTTAAACTTAATCAGGTCTTGTCCCTCTTTGACATATTGCCCCTCTTGCACATAAATTTCTTCTATCTCGCTGTCAACAAGGGTTTGAATGGTTTTGATGTTGGATGCCGGCATCAACTTTCCCGTAGCCGTGGCGATAATGTCGATTTTGCCTAACACCGACCATAGAATCAGCACCGTAAACATCAGCATAATCAAATAAGTCAGCAAACGAGCGGCGTGCGACGGCGGGGTTTCGGTTACTTCCAGAACCGCAGGCAGAAATTCTTTTTCGTGCTCGTTCATGTGTTTGAGCTTGCTGTCGGCGGCGGCTTTCTCCTGTAACAGAGCCAGTTTGGCTATTTCCCAATATCTTTTAAGCTGCTCTATCATGCTGCATTCTCCTCACTCTCCGGAACAATCGGCGCGGTCTGGCTGTTCCACAGATAGGCATAACGACCGCCGCGTTTCAAAAGTTCGTCATGTGTGCCAGTTTCGGTAATCTCGCCTTTTTCAATGGTGATAATTTGATCGCATTCACGCACAGTAGAAAGCCTGTGCGCAATCATAAACACCGTGCGCCCCTTACAGATTGATGCCATATTTTGCTGAATTATCCGCTCGGACTCATAGTCCAACGCCGAGGTTGCTTCATCAAAAATCAAAATCCGCGGATTATTAACCAAAGCTCGCGCAATGGCAATGCGTTGCCGCTGTCCGCCCGAGAGCGATGAACCACGCTCCTCAATCACCGTATCGTAGCCGTTCGGCAATTCGGTTATAAAATCATGCGCTCCAGCTAACTTGGCCGCCGCAATAATCCTGTCCATTGAAATTGCCGGATTAGTGAGCGCGATATTTTCCCGCACCGACTTATTAAATAAGTAATTTTCCTGCAGCACCACGCCGATCTGTCGCCTGAGCCACGCTACATCTACCGTGGAAATATCAATGCCATCAATCAGCACCTTGCCGTTTTCGGGGATATACAGCCGTTGAATCAGCTTTGTCACTGTCGATTTTCCGGAACCGCTCGGCCCGACAAAACCGATTTTCTGTCCGGCTTTGACATTGAAATTCATCTTCTTGAGAATTTCCGGTCCGTTCGGCGCGTAACGGAATGTAATGTCCTTAAACTCAACATCACCCTTAATGGCCGGCATGGAGCCTTTCGACAGCGTGGAGGTGTTTTCCGGCGGGTTGTTCAAAATATCAGACAGTTTATCCATGGAGATTTTGGCCTGTTGGAAATTTTGCCATAACTGCGCCAAGCGCAAAATCGGCTGCGTTACCCGTCCGGCAAGCATATTAAAGGCAATCAGCTGCCCAACCGAAAGCTCGCCTTTCATCACCAGACTTGCACCAATCCACAGCGTTAAAGCCATAGTGATTTTTTGCACTAATTGCACAAGCTGTCCGGCGATATTATTAATATGCGAGGCACGAAAACTTGAGCCGACATAAGCCGCCAGCTGCTGTTCCCAACGGCGTTGCATTTGCGGTTCAACAGCCAGAGATTTAACTGTTTCCACACCCGAAACCGCTTCCACCAGAAAGCATTGATTCTCGGCACCGCGGCGAAAACGCTCGTCAATTCTCGCCCGTAAAATTGGTGTAAAGAACAAGGACAGCACCACATAAAAAGGAATGGAACACAAGACCAACAGGGTGAGCGTCTTAGAATAAAAGAACATCACCGTAAAAAAGATAATCGTAAAGAAAAAGTCGATAATCAGTGTTAAAGTCGAACCAGTCAGAAAATTGCGGATATTTTCAAGTTCATGCACGCGGGCCACAGTGTCGCCGACCCTCCGACAACCGAAATAAGACAACGGCAGGCGGATAAGATGTTTGAATAAACTCGCCCCGAGTTCCACATCTACCCGCGTAGTCGTATGCGAGAAAGTATAAGTCCGCAAAGCCCCGAGCATGGTTTCAAATATGCCGATACAGATTAAGGCTGTCATCAGCACATCAAGGCTCGATAATCCGCGATTAACCAAAACCTTGTCAATCACCACCTGAAAGAGTAACGGTGACACCAAGGCGAATAGCTGCAAGAAAAACGAGGCTAAAATTACCTCTCCGAAGAGTTTGCGATATTTGACCACCGCCGGAATAAACCACGAGATGTCAAACTTGCGGTTTTTGCCGTTGATAAACTCGCGGCAGGTCATCATCAAGAGCCTGCCGTTCCATCTGTCTGTAAATTCTTCCCTACTCAAAATTTGCGGTTTGTTACCGTCAGAGGGATTTTGAAGCAGAACTTTATCCTCTGCAACTTTCCCCAAAATAAAATAAGTCCCGTCTTTGCTTTGGGCAATGGCGGGCAGATTGATTTTATCAAGGCGTTCCCATGTGGTTTCCACAAATTTGGCTTTGAAAGAAAATTCTTTTGCCAACTGCAACAGCTCATATTCTTCAAAATGAGAATTCTGCCGATCGTATTTATGCTTGATTTGGTCAAGAGAAATCGGCTTTTCAAAGTAGTTGGCCATAATCGCAAAACAAGCGAGACCGGTGTCGATATTCTTTTCTTTTAAGGTTGTGTTTTTCATAAAATTACCCTTTTCAGAGAATCTGGATGAAAAACAGCTTATGAATATTTTTATAAGATGTCAAAGATATTTTTACCAAATTTTAAAAATAGTAAATTTTTTATCACCTCTAAACCCCGCAGAAACCGGATAACATCCTCAACCTCAAATAAATTTCATGCAAAAATAAAATTTAATAAGTGTATAAACTTGTTGCAATTTTTAATTTTATCTGCGAAACTCCAAACAACCAAGTTCTAATATTCAGGAGAACTGATATGAAGTATAATTCCCGCGCTCACTTTGTCAAGACTTTTAGCCTGAGACAATCTCTGTGGGCGGGAATCGGGATTGCTCAGGGAGAAGAAATTTCCAATCACACCTCCGTGCTCCTGAATATCAGGCTGCTATTTTTGCAAAACTTCCCAAGCCAACCGCTTGTGGAAGTTTTTTGTTTTTTAGATAAGGAGATTCGTTTTTCATGAATAAACTTAAACAAATCGTATTTTATAAAGATAATAAGTTTTCTTGGTGGAAAAGTATACGAAGTATTTTGTCTATTTATGTTGTCTCATGCCTTATTTTTTCCAAGGAGGTACGGTATGAATAAAAATTCAAAATATGTATTAGAAAAAGACAATGAAAACATAAAACACAATATTTTGCAAATAACTACAGATGTCTTGATTTTTCTTATTTCTTTATTTTTAATAATCCATAATTTAAGAAATACTACATTTGTTAGCATTATACGGCCTTTTAGTCTTATCGCAACAATTGTATTTGTTCCGTTATTTATATTTAACAGAATAATAACAGCTCTTTATTTCAAAAAAATATTAAAAATATATTATAGAGGAGTTTTTCTCTTTATTATAATTATTCCTATTTGTGCCATGATTTTAATAATTAATAGTGGAATTCCTGGCATTATAAGTTTTTTCCATAATAATGAGGTATGGAATATTTTATTATCATATTACTATTATCTCATTACAATTTATTGTTTTGGTTTCAATCTTTTCACATCGATTTTTCCCTTAAAACACAATAAGTCCAATCTAAATGAGCAACAAATTTACCAAAAATTATATATTATTTATCTTTTAGCCTTACTTATATTGCCGTTATTTATAAACAAGATTTTCCCCTATAGCTTTTTAATCAAAATTTAAAGGAGACGACTATGACTGTTCGATATGAATTAAAAGTTCATTCACGTGATGTTTTACCACAGAGGTGTTTTTAACTTAATAGTTCATTTTTCCATATAGCTTAAACAAGGTGTTATAATATGATATTTTACCGAATTTATTTTTCTTTTTTATCTTTATTTTTCGTGGGATGGCTATATTTCTGGGACGTTAAGTTTGATCCAATAGTATTAATTCCTGCAGCTGTGACGCTATTTTTCTACCTATTTCAATACAAGAAGAACAGATCGGAAGAGCGTCGTGTAGGGAAAGAGTGTCTACGACAGTGTA
>CANDEX010000070.1 GCA_947383875.1 uncultured Azospirillum sp.
TAATTTAAAACAAAAACCACCTTTTTAGAAAAAAGGTGGAGGAGCTGAAAAACTGTGAAAAGACAGTCACGCTTATTCGACCAAAGGCTTATATCACGCACTCCCCCAATGGAGGATTAAATTTCTTTTCAAGATGTTTTTCAGACACCACAACCGGTCTCCCGATTGCGAAAATTATATTAGGTGAATATTTTTATTTTGCAAGATATTTTATGGTCTCTCACCCCTCCTAAAAATGTCATTCTAAAGAACCAAGCAACGAAGAATCCATGCAAAATTAGACTTTATTCATATTACCCCCTCTTTATCTCCTCTTAAAATTAAGGGGAGAAATGTTATTCCTATGCCCAGCCACGCGGTCGCCCCCAACGTTCGGACCATAGCGAGCAGTACCCGAACCTCGTGAGCAACCCATGCAATGGAAGCGGACGCGACGTGGCTATCTCAGCTAATTTTAATAAGGCCTAGATTACTTCGTCACTCCGTTCCTCGTGATAACATTAAACAACATAACGACTAATCCATAACAAAAAAAACATCCCTGTTTTCACAAGGATGTTTTTTATTTTTCTCAGAGTTTGATAGTTAAGCAGACTATCATCGAATTTAAGGTCAACGTGACAACATAGTACACAAGATTTCCTTAAATTTGGCGATATGATACCTTCACAAACCCTTTCAGAAATTTGGATGACTTATACAAATGAAGCGAATTTTTCGAAACCGTGTAAAATCACTCCAATTGCCAGCCAAACGAATTTCTATTCTGCTGGAGAATAAGCTTTCGCCTGCTTCTTCGCATCATCTTCTGTTCTGGCAACATTTACCAAAATAGTTTGAGTAACTTCCGGATGCAGATTCAGCTTAACTTCATAGATACCCAAATCTTTAATCGGGCTTTCCATGTAAACGCAACGACGTTCAACATCAAAACCGGCAGCTTTGATAGCAGAAGCGATATCACGAATGGTAACAGAACCATAGAGCTGACCTGTTTCGGCAGCCTGACGGATTAACATCGCGCTAAAGCCTTTCAGAGCTTCAGCTTTAGAAGAGGCAGCTTCTAACAATTTCTTGTTATGAGCTTCCAATTCTGCTTTCTGTTTTTCAAAATAAGCAACATTAGCTTCAGTAGCGCGCAGAGCTTTCTTCTGCGGCAACAGGTAGTTACGGGCATAACCGTTTTTAACGCTTACTCTGTCACCCATTTTACCTAATTTATCAACATGTTCTAAAAGGATAATTTCCATCGTATTTTCTCCTAAAACCTATTGAGCCACAAACGGAAGCAGACCGATATAACGGGCGCGTTTAATCGCCTTGGCCAGTTCTCTTTGCTTTTTGGCAGAAACTGAAGTAATGCGACTTGGAATAATTTTTCCTTTTTCAGAGATGTATCTGGACAGCAGTTTTACATCTTTGTAGTCGATTTTAAGACCGTCTTCACCAGAAAACGGACAAGCTTTTTTTCTTCTAAAGAATACTTGTTTAGCCATAACGTTGTCTCCTATTCTTCAACTGAATCTTTGTCATTGGCAGCAGAAGAATCTTCGCTGAATTCTTCAACTCTAATAGTCATGTAACGAATGATGTCTTCGTTGAAACGCATAATTCTTTCGAATTCAGCAATAGCATTGGCCGGAGCGGCAATGTTCATAACAACGTAGTGACCTTTGCGGTTTTTCTTGATGCGATAAGCCAGGTTTTTCAAACCCCAGTTATCAACGCGAACAACCTCGCCGCCTTCTTTTTTAATAACATCGCTCAAATCAGAAACGATATTGCTTACTTGAGAGGCACCGAGATCCTGACGTGCAATCAGCACGCTTTCATAATTAGCCATAAAATATCTCCTTATGGATTCTCAACAAATGGCCGGAAACCGGCCGGGTTCTTGTATAGCCGACACCTCAGTATCGGCAAGGGACGCGCGTACTATATTACAAATCCCATAAATTTCAAGCATTATTTAAACATAAATTAATCTTTTTAGGCTAAATTACGGCTATAAAATTAACGGGAACCGTCAAATGAGAAAAATTAAAACCGCCGCGGTGCTGCTTTGTGCACTAACAATCGGTGCCTGCACATTACACAAAAAGGCTGAAAAACCACTTGAGCCCAAACGGTTTCACTATGCCAATGAAGAAACCCAGATAAATCTTCAACAACCGTTTACACGGGTTATTGTCAAATGCTATTCCACCAAATATGAACCAGCCGAAACCTGCGCCCGTTTTTTTGAAAGTAAAGGTTACGTTCGCTTTGGAGACATCCCCTATAAAACCGCAAACTATGACTTTTTAAAAAGCGGCAACTATCCAACCCGCCGCTGGCGTCCGGGTGAAATCACCCCGCGCTGGTAAAAACACGGCAAAGGGAGAACTCCATGCTGGCAAGAATCAACACCATCGCCTTTAACGGTCTGGAAATATTGAACGTCGATTTACAGGTTCAGATATCTTCCGGTCTGCCTGCCTTTACAATTGTCGGATTGCCGGATAAAGCTGTCGGCGAAAGCCGCGAACGTGTTCGTGCCGCATTACAGTCTATGGGACTGAGCCTCCCGGCCAAAAGAATAACCATTAATTTAGCTCCCGCCGATTTATTAAAAGAAGGTTCACATTTTGATTTACCTGTTGCCTTGGGACTTCTGGTCGGAATGGGTCTGATTTCTCAGGAAGACTTAAACGGCTATATAGCCCTCGGCGAACTGGGACTTGATGGCTCAATCATTTCTGTCAATGGTGTTTTACCGGTAGCCATTCACGCCAACAGCATGGAAAAAGGCATAATTTGCCCAGCCGCACAAGGAAGCGAAGCCGCCTGGTCCGGATTAAAAGATATTCTGGCAGCGGATAATCTGCTGAATTTAATAAATCACTTCAAAAACGGCCAACAACTTCCCGTTCCGACGGCGACAAAACCGATTGAACAAACAAAATTTCTTGATATGAGTGACGTCAAAGGCCAGGAAAGTGCCAAACGCGCATTAGAAATTGCAGCTGCCGGCGGTCATAATTTACTGATGATTGGCCCTCCCGGTGCCGGAAAATCCATGTTAGCCGCGCGTATGCCGTCAATTCTGCCGCCATTATCCGCAGAAGAAACCCTTGAAACCAGCATGATACATTCTATCGCCGGAGCACTGAAAGACGGAAAACTTTGCTTCAACCGCCCTTACCGCGACCCGCACCACTCCGCTTCCACACCGGCCTTGGTCGGCGGTGGACGTAAAGCCACACCCGGAGAAATTTCATTGGCACACAATGGCATCTTGTTTTTAGACGAACTTCCCGAATTCAGCCGTGCCACACTTGAAGCATTACGACAACCGCTGGAAAACGGCTACGTTACTATTTCCCGCGTCAACGCACACACGGTTTATCCCGCAAAATTCCAACTGATTGCCGCAATGAATCCCTGCCGCTGCGGCAATTTAGGCAATTCTAATTTGGAGTGCAACCGCGCTCCCAAATGTGCGGAAGAATATTTAAGCAAACTTTCCGGTCCTCTGTTGGATCGCATTGATATGCACATCGACGTACCCGCCGTCAGTCCTTGGGAGATGGCCTCTGTAAAAAGCGGCGAAAGCTCTGCAGACATCCGCAAACGCGTCATAAAAGCGCGTGAAATTCAAAAGCAACGTTTTATTAAATTGGACGAACCGCAACTGGGTACTAATTCACAGCTCCGCGGTCAACTTTTAGAAGACGTCACCCGCCTTGACAAAGAAGCCGAAGCTCTTCTGATTGCCTTTGCCGACAAAAATCAACTCTCTGCTCGGGCTTATCATCGCACTTTACGGTTAGCAAGAACAATTGCGGACTTGCAAAACACAACAAATATCCTTAAGATACACGTTGCCGAGGCTTTGTCTTACCGCCGTAAGCAGCCCGCCAAATCAATTTAGGAGCCTTTAAGTTATGAAGTTTTTGACATCTGCGCCGTTTTTACTTCTTTCAGCAATGTTGACTGTCAGTCTGCCCGCTTCGGCAGATAACGGCGGCGAAGTCAAAATTATCAGTCGGCAAATTGACCGCAATTTGGAACGGGTCAGCGCACGCACGGAAGGCAATCGCGCTATTTTCAAAAACAACTTCCGTCCGATTAAAAAGAAATCCAACCGCAAATATAATGAAGGCCCTATCTTTGGTGACAACGACTGCACACGTCGCACCTGCGGCGGTGCTATGTTTGGTCCGCAAACCTGCAAAAAAATCAAACTACCCTGTGAAGATTGCGGCAATCAACCCAAACCGGTTAAACCCCGCCCTCACCTCAAAAATTATGTCACCTTGGAAGAAGACATTTTTCAAACCATTCACCACCGCTGCGGTGATTTTGCCCCCCTTCAGCTGGAATGGGTGGATTTTCGCATAAAAAAAGGACGTGATCGCACCTATTCCCGTCGACTTGGCAATTATCGTTTCCGCATTTTCGGTTGCCGTCGCGACCAACGCCACGCTATCCTGAATGAAGGCCGCATTGTTCAAAAAGATATGGAATTTATCCGTATTTTTGAGGATAAGGTCAGCGACTGCTATAAAACCGTCAAAATTCCTAATGACATCTGTCTGGACACAAGCAATAAACCGTTACCCGAATATATTTTAACGGCAGAAATTACAGATTATTTTATGAATCTCTGTGACGAATATGATTGGAAAGATGCTCAAAAAGCTAATCTCCGTACCGGTTCGGCTCAAATGACCGTCACTTGGCGTCTTATGGATTTAAGCAAATCTAATGTCTTATGGAAAGGTGAATCCAACGGTTATTCTGAAGTACCTGACGGCGAATATAACGCTGAAATGATTTTAATTGAACGCGCTTTTGCCGACGCGGTAGATAACTTACGTCAACTTCCCGGCTTTGAAGACCAATTAGCAATACGCCAAACCCCCAAAGATTTAGAAACCCAAAAACAAGCCCTGATTGCCATGGAGCGACTTAACGATCCGGTTAAATGCCAATATCAATCAGAAATCAAACAAGCTCAAACTCTCTGCCCGGTAAACGAAAATGATTTTGCTGCCGACGGCAAAAACACCAAATCACAAGACGAAGCACAAATGTGCTCCGTCCAAACACCGCCCGAACTTTTATCAATTTGCCCGGCAGATAACCCAAATTGCAACGGCTCGATTGAAGAATTGACCACCACAATTCCACAAGAAAAGACTTTTATTGTGGTTGACAAAGCTACCGGAAAAATCATTGAAACCGGCGGCAGTGAAATCTTTGGCAAATACGCTCAAAACGCCGACATCGAAATTATTGAACAAACACCGACGATTCCCATCGAACAAAAAACTTTCGTTGTCGTTGATAAAAACACTGGCGAAATTATCGAAACCGGCGGCAGTGAAATCTTTGGCAAATATGCCCAAAATGCCGATGTTCAAATCTTTGAACAAACCACAACCGTTTTGCCGGAACAAAAAACTTACATTGTCGTTGATAAAAACACCGGTGAAATCATCGAAACCGGTGGCAGTGAAATCTTTGGCAAATACGCGCAAAATGCCGATATTGAAATTATTGAACAAACACCGACGATTCCCATCGAGCAAAAAACATTTGTCGTTGTAGATAAAATCACCGGAAAAGTTCTTGAAACCGGCGGCAGTGAAATCTTCGGTAAATACGCACAAAATGCCGATGTCCAAATTATCGATCAGGCAACCGGTGCCATCATTGAAATCGGAGGCTTTACCGAAAGCGGCAAATATGCACAGGATTACCCCGAAACAACTGTTACCGTCGCCGAAGTGGGAGAAGTCATCACAATCGACGGAACCGACGGAGAAACTTTTGAGTTTGTTGACATTACAGTAAACGAACCCGGCCTCAGCAACAGAGAAACCGAAATTGCCGATGCTGCAGCCAAAGCCCCTGTTCGCACGTTCATCTTTGGCGAAACAGAAGAAACCTTTGACTTAAACGGTCGGTCCGGAAACGACGGAACACCGCCTGATTTCTGTCCTCTTGATGAAGATGGCAATCCGCAATGCGGCGCAGAACTCCAAATTGACTTAGCGGCCGAAGACGCTTCTTGTGATGGAGATTATTGCGAACCGTCTATCTTCCAAACAGCTGCAAACGAACAAGCAGACTTCTGTGAACCATCAATTTTCGGCTTCCTGCACGAAGAAGATCATAGCTGCTCACCATCACCATTCCAATTCCTGCATGAAGAAAATCATGACTGTGAACCGTCTATCTTTGACAAGCTGTTCAACACCAAACCCTCTTGCGCTCTGAACACCGAGCAAAAGATTGATGTTGCCGCATTTGATGTACAAGAAAGCGGAGGCTCAATAGATTTGAGCGGTGCCGCCAGCACTGATGGTCAAAGCTGGACAACGCTTGGTGTTTCACCGGAAGAGAATCAAGATGCCGTTGCTCGCAACCTGCTCTGCGTTGTCAACCGTGGTCCTTATGACAAGCTTTCTGCTGAAAACATCTATAAAGTCCGCGCTTCCGTTGTCGGCGTCACCAACGCTAACGGAATAAAAGGTGCCGGTCTGCTGATTTCTGATCAGTTCGTTCTCACCTCAGCTGATTTGATTGTCAAAGACAACAACCGTTACCAGCTCAAAACCATTAACGGGGTAGAGCTTAGCGGTAAAGCTGTCCGTATCAATATTAAGAAGAACACAGCGTTAATCCTTCTGGATGAAAAAACACAGTTCACTCCTTTGTCTCTCAACCTGGAATTGCCTGAAATCGGCACAGGAGGATACATGGCTCTCGGACTGCTGAAAGATGAAGAAGGCGGCGAAGGTTATCTTGATAATAACGGCAAAATCAGCGGTTACCGTTACTCCGACGATAAAGGAGCTGAAATCATTGTCGATACCTTTGTTCAAAACGTCACTGTCGGCGGCGCATTAATTGACCGAAACGGCACAATTAACGGTATGTCTCATGCCGGCAAAAAAACCGAAGACGGACCGGATTTATTTATCCCGATTACTACCGCCATTAACTCTGTCGGTCTGGAAATCTGCGGACAAATTAATAAGACACCTAAGGTACCGATGGCTGTTATCAAACCTGTATCAAGTGCTATCGACAACTTTACAGGTTCTAAAGATCCAATACCGATGGGTAAAAAAGGTCGTAAATAACCCTAAACCCCGTCTTAATCAGACGGGGTTCTTTTTAGCCTTGCAATCAGAAAATCTTTTACCTAAATTATAGATAACATTACTTATTTAAGGAAAATCCATGACCACTATTTTATGTGTCCGCAAAGGAAATGAGGTTGTAATGGCCGGTGACGGTCAGGCAACACTTGGTGAAGCTATTGTTTTCAAATCAAAATCCATTAAAGTCCGCCGCATCGGCAACGGAAAAATCATCGCCGGATTCGCGGGAGCCGCCGCAGACGGCATGACTCTGATTGAACGCTTGGAAGGAAAATTGGAAAAACACGCCAACCAACTTAAACGAGCCGCTGTTGAACTTGCCAAAGACTGGCGAATGGACAAATACCTGCGGCAACTACAAGCCTATATGATTGTAGCTGATAAAGATGTCTCTTTGGTTATTTCGGGAACCGGCGAAGTCATGGAACCCGACGACGGCATTATCGGCATTGGCAGCGGCGGAAATTATGCGATGGCAGCAGCTAAAGCCCTTTACGACATTGAAGGCTTATCTTTGGAAGATATAGCCCGTAAAGCACTCAACATTGCCGGAGATATCGACATTTATACAAACCACAACATTATTATTGAAAAGGTAAATTAAAATGGCCGTATTCAGTCCCCGAGAAATTGTTTCCGAACTTGACCGTTTTATCATCGGTCAAACCGAAGCTAAAAAAGCTGTCGCCGTTGCACTGCGTAACCGTTGGCGTCGAATACAACTGCCGGACAGACTTAAAGACGAAATCGTACCGAAAAACATTTTAATGGTCGGTCCGACCGGTGTCGGCAAAACCGAAATATCTCGTCGCCTGGCTAAATTAGCAAAAGCACCGTTTATCAAAGTCGAAGCCACCAAATTCACTGAAATCGGTTATGTCGGCCGCGATGTAGAATCCATCATCCGCGACTTATTAGAAAATGCACTGCATACCACGAAAGAAGAACTGCGCAAAAGCGTTGCCGCTAAAGCTGAAATTGCAGCTGAAGAACGTGTTCTGGAAGCTCTGGTCGGTCTCAATGCTGGAGAAGAAACCCGTCAAAAATTCCGTAAACTTCTGCGCGAAAATCAGTTAAATGACAAAGAAATCGAAATCAGCATATTAGATAACGGCAACACCTCCATGCCAACAATTGATATCCCGGGAATGCCCGGTGCCCAAATGGGAATGATCAGCCTTGGAGATTTAATCGGTAAACCGTTTGGCGACAAATATAAAACAAAAAAAATGACCGTCGGCGATGCCTATA
>CANDEX010000071.1 GCA_947383875.1 uncultured Azospirillum sp.
TCAATCATTAATAAGGGGCGGGTTTGGGTTTGTCTATATGAAGTAGATATTTCGGGGGATAAAAAAAGCTCCGCCGTTTAGGCGGAGCAGGGGAATTAAAAGGGTTTATTTGGCTTTATTTTTCAAATCTGGTATTAAGGAATTTATTTGCGGCGAGTAGCCGGTTTTTCATAAGTCGCTTCAATAATGCGGCTGCGGCGCAATTCATCTAAATCGTAATTGGCTTTGATATTAAGTTGCGGTGCGATTTCTGAAATAATTTTTCCTGCAGTGGGCACGGTGTTCCAACCGGAGGTAACAAAACCCCAGGTTTCTTTCAGTGGTTTAGGCTCATCCATTACCATAAAGAGGGCGTATTGCGGATTAGAAACCGGGAAAGTAGCTAAAAAAGAAGTCATAACTTTCTTGTCAATATAACGTCCGTTGACCAGTTTATTGGCGGTTCCTGTTTTTCCGGCAACCTCATAGCCCAAGACATTGGCGCGTTTTCCTGAGCCGTCGGTAACGACGCCGCGCAGCAATTTGCGCATTTGTTTAGACGTGTTAAATGACATCACTCTGCGGGTTTCTTTGGCATCATTATCTTTGACTAATGTTGGGGCATGATAAACGCCGCCATTGACAACAGCAGCAAAGGCACTGACCAGATGCAGCGGTGTAATAGAAATACCATAACCATATCCGACGGTAGCGGTAGTTTCCTCTCCCCAGCGTTTTTCTGACGGAATAAGCGGCACGCCTTTTTCCGCTACTTCAAAACCATGTACGGGGGTGAAAAAGCCAAGATTACTTAAAAACTTGCGTTGTTCCTGTTTGCCGACAGTTAAGGCGATACGAGCAGAACCGATATTGGAAGAGTAAATTAAAATTTCGGGCAAATCCAGCCAGCGGTTTTCGCCGCGGTAATCCTTAATGGTATTATAGCGAAGCTTCAACGGCTTGGTCGCATCCCATTTATCGCTGACTTTAACTTTTCCGCTTTCCAATCCCATGGCGGCATTAAAAATTTTTAAGACGGACCCCGGTTCGTAAACACCTTTCGTGGCAAAGTTAAATAAAGCCCGTTCAGGAACGTTATTCATGGTGTTTGGGTCATAATCCGGCAGAGAAATCATGGCGATAATTTCGCCGTTTCGCACATCCATGAGAATGGCGGCAGCTCCTTCTGCATGAAATTTGTTGACTGCGGTTTTCAGTTGTTCGCGAATAGTATCCTGAATACCTGAATCAATCGTCAGTGTCAACGGGATGTCCGATTGTGTCAGACGCTCATCCATTTGTTTTTCAACGCCGGCAATTCCTTGATTGTCAATATTGGTAGAGCCAAGCAGTTGGGCGAATAATTCCTTGTGCGGATAGATTCGTTTTTCACCGTTTTCAAATTCCAAGCCGGGAATTCCGAGTGCGTTAATTTGATATTGCTGTGACGGAGTCAGATTGCGTTTGAGATAAACGAATGTATTACGCCGTTGCAATTTTGCCAAAATATCTTCATAACGAATATCCGGCAAAATTGCACTGAGCTTAGCGGCGGCTTTATCTTTGTCAGGAACTTTTCTGGGATTAGCATATAAATTGACCGTCGGTAATGAGGTGGCAATAATTGTGCCGTTGCGGTCAAGAATATCTGCGCGTTTGATTGGGTTATCGGCATAAGCAAAAAGATGTTGGGCTTCTTCATCTCCGGCATCTTTAACAAAAGAGTGAGACAAACAAACATTAAACAGTCTGATGGCAATAATCAGATACGCGAAGATAAAAAGCAGGGTGGCAAAAGCAACGCGATTCTTAACGGTTGTTAAGGGATCGCCGTCACATATAAAATGATTAAAAGCCGCATTCCTGTCTATTTTAATCTCCTGACCGGGAAGATAGAAATGGGCTTTTTGACCTCTGGAAAAATACTTCTCCAACATTATTTGCTTCTTGCCTTACTTATATTTAACGCTGCGCCTTCACCAATTTCTTTAGTTCTTTGTTGCGAGCAGCTTGTGAATTAATGTTTCTTCTGGCTAACAGTTTTCGGTCGGCACCATCAGCCTGATAATTGAATGGTAACGCAGAATAGTTAATAATTTGTTCAGGCCGCACCTGATTTAGCGAAATATGTTTGCCTGCGAGCTGTCTTAATCTGGATGGGGAATTCAAATGGCTCCATTCTGCTTTCAAAACATGAATGGATTTAACGTCATCCTGAATGCTGCGGTTAATGCGATTCAGTTCGTTCTCCAAGGTTTGAACCTGGTTTTTCATCACAAACATTCCGAACCCGACCAGACAGGTCAGGGTGACCCAGAGACTTAAAGTGGCGGTTTTTGTGCTGTTCATGTCGCAGTTCCTTTCTGGTTGCGTTATTTTTTGACGGCACAGCGAAGTTTGGCCGAACGTGAGCGAGTGTTAGTCTCTGTCTCTTTCTGGGAAGGCATAATCGCTTTTGTGCATTCGGCCAAGCTGGCGTTGTCTTGTTGATTGGGAATTTCCGGAAGATACCGTGAAACATGGGTGTTTTTTCCGGTGTTTTCTTTAAAAAATGTTTTAACGATTCGATCTTCCAGCGAATGAAAGCTGACGACGACAATTCGTCCGCCGGAAACAGTCAAATCAACAGCACCCTGCAAGCCGTTTTCCAATTCGCCTAACTCATTGTTGACTGCAATTCGTAAAGCTTGAAAAGTCCGAGTGGCCGGATCAATGCTGTTGGGAGTCTTGTGAATAACCGTATAAATAATTTCAGCCAACTCTTTGGTGGTGGAAATTTCTTTGCTCTTGCGATATTCGGCAATCCGAGCTGCAATTTGGCGGGATTTACGCTCCTCACCGTATTTGTAAATTAAATCTGCTAACTCTTTTTCCGGTGTTTCATTAACTAATTCTGCGGCGGTCATGCCGGAGCAGGACATCCGCATATCCAAAGGGGCATCCTTTGCAAAGGAGAAACCTCTCTCAGCCTGATCCAACTGCATGGATGAAACCCCGATATCAAACATCACACCGTTAATCGGCTGGGCAATAAGCTCTTTAATATCGCCGAATTGTCCTTGTCTGAATTCAAAGCGATTGCCGTATTTGTCTTTAAGTTCTTGAACCCGCGGTAAAACAGTCGGATCACGATCAATGGAAATAACTTTACAATTTGCTGCCTGCAAAACGGCTTCGGTATAACCGCCGTTGCCAAACGTTGCATCAACATATGTTTCTCCGTCTTGCGGTTTTAGATAATGCAGAACCTCATGCAGCATAACCGGAATATGTCTGGGAGCATTTGTCATCATTTCTGCTCCTGCGCCGGAAGTTTAAGAGACGGACGTTTTTTCAAAACTTCGGCACGAATACGAGCTTCTTCTTTAGCCCAGTTATCCGGATTCCAAATTTGGAATTTACGACCTTTACCGACAAAAACGGCACTATCCGTAATGCCTGCGTGTTTCAGCAGCTTCTCTGTCAAAACAATACGCCCTGTACTGTCGAAAGTAAATCTTTTGGCATCACCGAAAATCAGATTGGTCAAATCATCTTGTTCTTGAGAGAAAAAATCCAGTGTGTTTTCCATATCACTGGCCAGTTTCTCCAGTAATTCTTCAGGACAACCCTCAATACACGGCGATGTCAAACTACGATAACAGACAATTTCAGTTGATAATTCTTTAACGATTGTGCGGTAGTCTGACGGCAGAGAAACACGGCCTTTCGTATCGACCTTGTTTACTACTGTGTCCATAAAGAGAAAAGTTTTGCTCAACTTTCGACTCCGCTAATACCGTAAAATTGCCCTAATGTTTATGGTATATCATGGGAAATTATGGGAATCAATGGGAAATTTTAGGGTTTTGTTAACTGTTCTGGTTATGTTCTGTGTTAAATTTTTTCGATTCGTGCCAATCTGTTGCTGGGCTTGGCTCCGGCCTTGTAAAAAAATTGGGGATATTTTTTATGCTCAAACTGTGTTGCCTCTGCACAAACTTCTTGCAATAATTTTCGCAACCGATTAGTCTGTCACTCACAGGCAGCCGGATAGCTGCGCCCGGGAAAGGAAAATCCAGGGGTGAGGAAAGTCCGGGCTTCAAGGAAACGGAATACCAGATAACGTCTGGCTGGAGTAATCCAAGGGAAAGTGCCACAGAAAACAACCGCCGACAACAAGTCGGTAAGGATGAAAAGGTGAGGTAAGAGCTTACCGCGGCGACAGTAATGCCTGCCGGTCAAGGTAAACCCTGTTCGAAGCAAGACCAAGTTAGGAGGGCCGCGGCAACGCGGTTACACGGAGAGTTTCCACTCCGCTCCAGAGGTAGGTCGCGTTGAGTGCTCCGGTAACGGTGCACCGAGATGAATAGCTATCACCCGTGTCTGAGATCTCAGCTCAGACATTCAGCGGGATACAGAACCCGGCTTACAGGCTGCCTGATTTTTTTGAAAGGACGTTAATGCAGCAAACTTTAAAATATCCCCTGACGATTGAAGGTATCGGGCTTCATTCCGGCTGTCAGGTAAAGTTGATCATTAATCCTGCACCGGAAAATCATGGTATTGTTTTCCGTCGGGTTGACTTGCCCGAACAGCCCCAAATTCCCGCGCTTTATTCTCATGTTGTTGATACGCGTAATTGCACTTGTCTGGGGGACGGAAAAGGGGCGTTGGTTAGTACGATAGAACACCTGATGGCAGCCTTGCGTGCCGCAGAAATAGACAATGCTCTGATTGATGTTGATAATCAGGAACTTCCGATTATGGATGGCAGTGCCAAGCTGTTTTGGGAAAAGTTTTCCGCTGTTGAAATAGTTCGTCAAAATGCTCCGCGCAAGTATCTGAAAATAGTAAAGACCGTCAGTTTTACTGATGATAAAGGGAATACCGTCTCTTTGGAACCGGCCGATAAGTTCTGTATTCATTTTGAGATAGCTTTTCCGTCTCGGATTGTCGGTTGTCAAACCTTTGATAACACATTTAATGCAGATATTTTTGCCGAACAAATTGCCCCCTGCCGCACCTTTTGTGAAAAATATCAGGTTGATTATTTGA
Organism: uncultured Azospirillum sp.; assembly: GCA_947383875.1. Next base: position 5,017 of record CANDEX010000071.1, read on the forward strand.
AATCACTTGGCTTGATTAAAGGAGGCAGTCTTGAAAATGCCGTGGTGCTCGATGGTGATACCGTGCTTAATCCTGAAGGTTTCCGCCTTGAGAATGAATGTGTGAATCATAAAGTTTTGGATGCTGTCGGTGATATGTACACGTCCGGCTATTATATTATCGGCAGATTGTCTGCGGATAAAACCGGGCATTTTCATAACAACGAACTGCTTAAACAGTTGTTTTCTGACCGTGATAATTATGAATTAGTTTAAGGAATAATAATGAAAAAATTAAATATTTTGTTTCTTTCTCTGGCTTTAGTGTTGGCATCATCCTGCTCGTCTACCAAAGAGGAGCCGTTAAATCCATCGGCAGAAACATTGTATAATCAGGCTTATGAACAGCTGCAGCAAACCTCATATAAAAAAGCGGCTCAAACTTTTGAAAAGCTGGAGCTTGAACATCCTTATTCCAAATGGGCGGTGAAAGCTAAATTAATGGGAGCCTATGCTTACTATAAAAATGGTGACTATGATGACGCGGTTATCAGTATTGATCGTTTTATTAAATATCACCCCGGCAATAAAGATATAGCCTATGCTTATTATATGAAAGCTATCTGCTATTATGACCAGATTTCTGACGTCACCAAAGACCAGAGCAACACAGCACGCGCCATGGCTGCGCTGGAACAAGTGATTATCCGCTTCCCGGGAACCCCCTATGCGCAGGATGCCTCCATGAAGATAGCTCTTACCAATGATCACCTGGCCGGTAAAGAGATGGAAGTCGGACGCTATTATCTTGGGCAGAAAAATTATCTTTCTGCGCTTAATCGTTTTTCAACGGTCGTGAATAACTATCAAACAACCTCACATATTGAAGAAGGTTTATATCGCCAAGTTGAGCTTTATACCCTTCTTGGATTAAATAATGAGGCTGCTAAAGCTTATCGTGTGTTGGAATATAATTACCCCAAAAGCACATGGACACGGCAAGCCGTTAAAATTATCAATAACCAACAGGACTAACGCTTAAATGCTGCAATCTCTATCGATTCGCAATGTTGTTTTAATTGATAAGCTGGATTTGGATTTCAAATCCGGCTTAAGCGTTTTGACCGGAGAAACCGGTGCCGGTAAATCTATTTTGCTCGATTCTTTGGGGTTAATTTTAGGAAATCGTGCCGAAACCTCACTAATCCGCCAAGGTGAAGACAAATTAAGTGTCAGTGCTCAATTTGTATTAAGTCCTGATTGTTCGGAACTGCGCGCGCTGCTGGATGAATATGAAATTGAAACCGGAGACGAACTGCTGATTAAACGCAGTTTAACCCGTGACGGCAAAGGAAAAATCTTTGTTAATGATCAGCCTGTCGGTGCCAAGCTGTTAAAAGAAATCGGTCGTTGTCTGGTGGAAGTCCATGGACAATTTGACAATCAGGGGCTGCTTAATCCTGCTAATCATCAGGATGTTTTAGATTCCTACGGTAATTATAAACCGCTGTTGGAAAAAGTTAAATCCGCTTATGGTGAGTATAAAAATGCCAAAATCGCTCGTATCAATGCTGAAACGAATATCAGTAAAGCCAAAGAGGATGAGGAAAATCTTCGTCATTGGGTAGATGAATTAGAAAAATTGAATCCGCAAGACGGAGAGGAAGATGAACTTTCCCGCCGTCGATTGGAAATGATGAATGCCGAAAAAATTATCGCCGGATTAAATTATGCCTACGGAGCACTGACTGAAGGTGCGGATGTTCAAGGCGCAATTCGCTCAGCTCAAGCTGCGATGGATAAGGCAGACGCTCTGGTTGACGGGAAATATCGGACAATTATTGAAATGCTGGATCAAGCCCTGATTGATATTTCCGAAACGGTAAACGAACTGGAACAGGCTTCTCGGGATATCAGCCTGAACCAAAACGAGCTGGAAAGCATAGAGGAGCGGTTATACGCCTTGCGTGGTTTAGCGCGGAAGCATAATGTGACGGTTGCTGATTTGCCGCAAACTTTGGCTGATTTTCGCGGCCGTTTGTCAACCATTGAATTGGGCGAGGAAGGCATAACGGCTTTGCGCAAAGCGGAAGAAAACGCAAAACTGGCTTATATTCAGGCGGCCAATGAATTAAGTTCTGCCCGTCAAGCCGCTGCGTTTCAGTTGGATAATAACGTGATGGCCGAACTGCCTCCGCTTAAAATGGAAAAAGCCAAATTTGTTACCATCATTGAAAAAAATGATGAAAACGGCTGGAGCGACAAAGGCTTTAATTCAGTCTATTTTACCGTGGCAACCAACCCCAATTCGCCGCAGGGACCGCTGAATAAAATAGCATCCGGTGGTGAGTTAGCTCGTTTTATGTTGGCGTTGAAAGTTAATTTGGCACAGAGTTCCAGTGTTAATACCATGATTTTTGATGAAGTTGATGCCGGGGTTGGCGGGGCAACAGCTCAAGCAGTAGGTGAACGCTTGGCACGTTTGGCGCGAGACGTTCAAGTTATGGTCGTTACTCATGCGCCGCAGGTAGCCGCTTGTGGTAACAATCATTTCAAAGTTGAGAAATCAACGACTGATAATGTAACCACAACCACTGTGCGTGAGTTGAACACGTCTGAAAAAGGCGAAGAAATTGCTCGAATGTTAGCCGGAGAAGTTATCACCGATGCCGCCCGTGCTGCTGCTAAAGTACTTATGGGTGCTGAATAAACTAATAACCGACAGCGAGCCAACTGACAAATCCTAGACGTCTTACGTCATTAGTTCCTTCATCTGAATCACAATATCGAATATTGAAAGATAAATTGTTAATATTTATAGCAGATGCGAGATAGTTTTTGTCAGTAGGTGCATTAGTTGGTTGTTCATAAGGTGTGAGGATTACGGTTGCCGGCGCAGAGGTAAAGGATTTAGGAAATGTTACATTAAAATCTGTCTTGGAAGTAACCTCAACTTTCCCGCCTTGAAATATTAAACCTGTTGTTTTGTCCTTATACCACCATTGTTTAGATGTTTTGTTATGTTCAGAAAGGTTAGATTTGGTGACGCAAGAGTATTTCTTATCAAAAGGGCATTTGAGCACGGTTCCGAGACAGTCAGCAGAAGAGGTCAGAG
>CANDEX010000072.1 GCA_947383875.1 uncultured Azospirillum sp.
GCAGCCACATTCTCAACGGCGATTTTGATGCAGACATGGCGGCCGGAATTCAAAATTTGCTGAGGGAAAAAGGTATTAAAATTTATCTTAATACCAAAGTTGAGGCTTTCGGCGACAAAAGCATCTCTCTCAGTAGCGGTCACACCATTGATTACGACATGGCGATAATTGCTACCGGTGTCAAACCCGATTTGCGTCTTTCAGTACTTTCTGATTTAGAAATCGGCGAAACCGGAGGCCTGATTGTCAATGAATATATGCAGACATCAGATAAAGATATATATGCGGCAGGAGATGACATTGAAGTTATTAATTTAGTCACTCACAAACCGGTCCGTATGGCTCAGGCCGGACTAGCCATAAAAGAAGCCCGCGTTATTGCCGAACATCTGGCCGGTATTTCACACAAATTCAAATTCGCCCTAAAGACATCAGTTGCTCAAATATTCGGATATACGGCCGCAGCTGTAGGTGCAACGGAAAATGATTTGCAGACAACAGGAACAGAATATGAAAAGATTCACTTGTATGCTTATGCCCATTCAGGATATCTTCCGAACAATCATCTCTGCCTTTACAAGCTACTCTTTGACCATAATGGCGTATTACTCGGAGCCCAAGGCTGGGGACGTTCGGGAGTTGCCAGACGCCTAGATGTTTTATCAACTGCTTTGATTACCGGCGTTCGCACCGAAGAACTGGAAGATTTGGCATTATGTTACGCTCCGCCTTACGGCAATGCCAGCGATGCCGTCAATACGCTTGGCACAATGGCCGGAAATGTTCTTTCCGGACGAGTTAAATTTATTTCACCGTTCAGCATAGAATGGAATAATCTGGCACAAGACGCGATGATTATTGATGTTCGACCTCCGGAAATGTTTGAAACCGACCACCTGAAAAATGCCATCAACATTCCGCAGACGGCCATGCGCAGCAATCTTGATTCCATTCCACAAGACAAGCCTGTCATTTTGTATTGCAATCGCAGTATCCGTGCTTATTTGGCTGCTGTCATGTTAAAAAACAGAGGTTTTGACAATATCTTTGTTCTCAGCGGAGGTTTGTATTTATATAATGAACTCAATAAAAATCAAGCAGAAGAAAATGAAACCCAAGCCTTGCTGTAAATTGTCAACTATTACCGATTTCTGATTGACGAAATAAAGTTAAAGGAGTAATTTGTAATCAGAAAAAAATTATTAATTACCTTTAAACCTAACAGCAATGAAAGACTTATTTTTATGGATTTGCGCAGCACCGGCTTTTATCGGTTTTGCAGTAGTTATCTCCCTGGGGCTTTGGAGTTTTGTCTCCACTTTTTCGGACAGCGAACCTCAAATCCTCTGAAATGACTATTGGTTGCGCCGCGGTTTCATTATTTAATAATGACACCGCCTTATGATAACACTCACGCTGACATACGGCCGGTTTGTTATTTTATGTAAAAGTTCTCAATACTGTCTGGACAGTAACTTTGTAAAGAAGGTTTGATATCCGGTATCAAACCTTTTTTGTTTATATTCTTCTTTTCACTCACCCTTTTCCTACAAATGTGAAAATCAGGGTGCTTTAAATGTTCAACACACATTTTAGCCAAAAATAACAGCACCCGCCATTATAATTTGACATAATACGATAGGTATGATATTCTAATATCAGGTTTTGATTTAGATATATCTACGAGGTGTGTTATGAAAATGTCTCTGCTTGCTTCTTTATGCGGCTGTGTGGTTGTTTGTTTCTCTTTAACCGCTTATGCTGCTTGTGTTCAGCCACCAAGTTGTGAAGAACTGGGATTTACCGCTGACGCTTCTAAATGTGAAGGTTCTTTTCTCAAATGCCCCTGGGATTTATCTAAAGCTGCTTGTCTGGAAAAGGCTCCGGAAGCTCCGCTTTTAATTCTTTATGGAGATGGGACGGTTACAAAAGAAATCCTAAGTAACAAAACACCTATCGGTATCGTTTTTGATGAAACAAATAAACTGGCTGTTGCATTAACGGATGTAAAGAAAGACGGCTCTTCGGGCAGTGAACTTATGTACTGGTCAAACAAATTCTATGATATTCCGGGTTTAGAAAACTGCAGCTCTTCAGATATAACCTCAAACGCTGATATATCCTGCGGGATAGATGGCCGCACAAATACAGATAAGATATTAGTCTGTGGAAATGAGTGCGGCGGCACACCGGCTGCCACCGCCGTTGACCGTTATCAACCAACAAACTGTTCCAAAGACTTCTGTAAAAAAACAAAATGGTTCTTAGCCAGTCTAAGAGACTTACAAAACATTTATACCAACAAAGCTCAACTTAATACCTCCCTCGCCTTGCTCGCCAACTTCGGCGCGACAACAATCAAAGACGCTTATTATTGGTCTTCAACGGAGGGCAACACCGACTATGCATGGAGATTCGATATAAGTAACGGTGTCAAGGGATGGATTAATAAGAACAACTACAACTATAATTACTATGTCAGGCCTGTTCTCGCTTTTTAAACTTTAAACGATGAAAAAGGCTCCTAAAAAGGAGCCTTTAATTTAACTCAGAAAATATTCTCTCAGATAAGCCGGTAAATCAGCGACATTAACACGATGTTGCTCCATCGTATCACGATCGCGAATGGTGACACTTTCCGGCTGATTTTCGATTGTTTCAAAATCAACCGTAATACATAACGGTGTACCGACTTCATCATGACGGCGATATGCCTTACCGATATTACCTGTATTTTCCAGAGCAACACGCCCAATACCCAACTTCAACAGATTTTGTTTGATTTCGTGGCATTTGGCCATAATCTGCTCATTGTTCTTTTTCAGAGGAATGACTGCAACTTTAATCGGTGCCAGATGTTTTTTCAGCTTCAAAACAATCCGGCTGTTACCCTCACCTAAATCTTCTTCCTCATAAGCTTCGGTCAAAACAGCCAAAACCCCGCGGTCAACCCCCATAGACGGTTCAATCACAAACGGCACGACCCAAGAATTGCTGTCGTCATCACGAATGCAGAGCTTGGTGGTCGAATCACTATTGGGGTGGCAATGGGACGATAAGTTTAATTCATCCTGCCCTTTGGTGTGATTACCCAAGTCATAGTCTGTCCGGTTAGCAATACCTTCCAGCTCTTCCATTCCGTGTGGGAACTGATATTCAATATCATAGCAGGCCTTGGCATAGTGCGCCAAATCATCTTTCGGCGTGGTGTAAATATTGATATTTTCACGTTTCAAGCCCTGTTCTTCCCACCATTTTATACGGGCTTCTTTCCACATTTCATGCCATTTTTCGTCTTCGCCGGGCATGACAAAAAATTCCAGTTCGGCCTGTTCAAACTCACGAACACGGAAAATGAAGTTGCGCGGCGTAATCTCGTTACGGAAAGATTTACCGATTTGAGCAATACCAAACGGTAGTTTCCGAGAAGTTGAATCAACAACATTTTTAAATTGCGTGAAGATGGCCTGAGCTGTTTCCGGACGCAGATAGGCAATATTTTCTGCATTTTCTACCGGACCGACCGTGGTTTTGAACATCAGGTTGAACGGACGCGGTTCAGTCAAATCCGTTGAACCGCAGTTCGGGCATTTGCCATCCTGAATATGGTCAGCACGAAAACGGCCTTTGCATTTGCGGCAGTCGGTCATCGGATCAGAAAAAGTATCTTCATGTCCGGAATAGTGCAGAACTTTACGATTGGTCAGAATCGAAGCATCCAGTCCTTCAACATCATCACGCTCATAGACCATTGCACGCCACCAAGCCGCTTTCAGATTGTTTTTAAGCTCAACGCCCAACGGACCATAGTCATAAACACCTTGCAAGCCGCCGTATATATCGGCATTCTGAAAAATAAATCCGCGGCGTTTACATAAGGAGACCAGCTGGTCCATTGTTTTTGCAACCATTTCCATATTCCCTTTGAAATAAGATAGTAAAAAATTAACTTATTACTTGTATAATAATAAATCCCAAAAAGCAAGCGGAGATAATGAGAAATGCAAAATAATAAGACAAAAGTGGCGTTAATTTATGACTTTGATGAAACATTAAGCACTCAATATATGCAGGATTTCTGCCTGATTCCGCAGTTTGGTATGACCCCGGATGAATTTTGGGCAAAGGCAAATCAATGGTCGCGCGAAAATGATGCTGATCAAGTAACCGGCAGTATGTATTATTTTATGAAAAAAGCTAAAGAAATGGGCATTCGCTTGACGAAAGATAATCTGAAAAACTGCGGAAAAGGTGTGGTTTATTTTCCGGGCGTATTGGATTGGTTTAATCGCATTAATCGTTTTGGTGCCAGCTTAGATTTAGAGATTGAACATTATATCATTTCTTCGGGCTACGAAGAAATTATGGAAGGCACAGAAGTCCGTAAATATTTCAAAGATGTTTTTGCCTGCTCTTACGCCTTTGGTGAAGACGGCACGCCTGTTTGGCCGGCACGTGTTATTAATTACAGTATCAAAACCCAATACTTGTCAAAAATCAATAAAGGCCTGGGAAAAAACGACGACGTGGCTGTTAATGAATTTACGCCGGATGAAGAACGCCCCATTCCTTTTAAAAGAATGATTTATTTCGGGGACGGAATGACGGATATCCCCTCAATGAAACTGACCAAGGATCGAGGCGGAAATGCCATCGCCGTCTATAATCAAAGCAGCACCAGTAAACATAAAGCTTTACGCCTGCTGGTTGACAATAGAGTAAATTTTGCGCTGCACGCTGATTATCGCGAAAATAAAGAATTAGACAGAGTGGTTAAAACAATTTTAGACCGTATCGCAACCGAACGAGATTTGGACTTACTCAAAGCCCGTGAGGAAAAGAAAAAACAACTCCTGAAAAACGATTAAATAAATTTTTATAACAATAAAAAAAATGCTTGCATTAATTAAAATTATAGCATAAATATATCCATGCACGATGAGTGCATCGGCATCTTACCCGCCAAAAAATATTGGGGTGTCGCCAAGTGGTAAGGCATCGGCTTTTGGTGCCGACATTCGTTGGTTCGAATCCAGCCACCCCAGCCAAAACCAGGGTAACCCTTTGATTTTTCAGAGAATTTACCAGTTTCAAAATCAAATTTTTAGCACCTGCTAATGTCGGGTGCTAATTTTTTTATCAAAATACTGCTAATGTCATTGTCAAAAATTAGCCTTTGTTAACTGAAAGGGCTAATATGAAACTTTACAACCGTAAAACCTACTACTATACTATCATTACTATTCCTAAGTGTTTAATTTCCCAATACGGTAAGAAACAGATTTGGAGATCGTTGAATACCAAGGATTATAAGTTGGCTAAACTACGAGCGGAGTTTGAAACCATGTCTATTCGACGTAAATTATTGAACGATCTCAATAAACACAAACAAAATTCTACTCCAACAATGAATTTTGACGACTTTTACGACGATGATGACGCTACACCTAACCTTGATGCAATCGATTAGAGAGCTTGCTTTTGGTAATAATACTCATAATGAGGGCTGGAAAGATATTTATCAGGCTATATGGAGCGAAAAATGAGGAAAATATTTCATTTATTAACATTTTTATTTATGATTTCACCAGCTTTTGCGGCTGATAACGAACCGGTAGTCATGAATACTCAAACATATATCTATCATAACCCCAACTGCAAATGGGCTAAAAAATGCACCAAGAATTGTATCAAAACGACCAAACAAAAAGCCCAAACTCAAGGAGCAAGGGCTTGTAAAGTCTGCGGCGATTAGAACAAAAACATACTAAAAATTTACATTAGCTTTCACTATCATCCCAACTAAAATCATCATATTGGGGTTGAAATGCATCAATTTCTTTTTGACTAATGACTGGTGTCATTTCTTCTATAACGTTTTCGTTGATTAATTTGCTTTGAGATATAGCTCTTTGAAATGTCGTATTAAGCCAATCTGAATTCCAAATTTGTGTATTTTGATTTTTGGTAACCTCACACAACTTATCTGAATAGGTAACATCTGGTGAGATTTTATAACTAATACGTTGCAACCAAATATCCATGAAACCAGTATTAGGCAATTTTTGAAACTTTTTATTTATTCGACTAATATAATCTAATTTTTTTTCTTTTTCTGGAATACATTCAAAAATTTTACTAATAATTGCAGCACATAAAGGGTAAATTGATGGATTGTTATAAGCTAGATCAACAACAATACTTATCAAAACTGCAACATCATCTTTTTTACAATCTATTTCCATTTTTTCATACAAAGAAGACAGTAATCTTTTTAACTGACCAGAATTTGGATGTTTTTCTGCAAAATCATAAATCTGTAATAATAGTTTTTGAGTACTAATTTTTCCTTTATTAATTCCTTGGCTATCTTCTTCATCGTCCGAAATTTTTAGGTATCGCTCAGCCAATAAAGAAGTTAGCAAATCTAATTTATCTCTTTTAATTGAACCCAAAATTAAATTTCTAGTAGAACAGGTTTTTGAAGGATTTAATTTTAATCCCAAACTAATCAGGACTTCCGTTAAAATTTTTGTGATATTATCTCCATCTGTCGGGTTATTGACGAAAATTCTATAATCATCCCTATATCGAATTATATAATAATCATCAATACCTGTTTCTTTTAATTTATCTGATAATTGTAAATCTGCATAACCAAGAACCATTTCTGCAATGAAATCCATAAGAACAGACCCTTGCGGAATACCATTAGTTTGCCCGTAAGACATATTCCGCAGTTTTTGGTCAATTCTATTTCCAATTAATGTTTTAATATTTCGATTGGCCGATTGCTTCATAACACCTTTATCGTGCAAAGCCCATGCAATCGAATGGGTATATATTGAGCCATAGCAATCTGTTATATCTGTCATATAAAGATATGAAAAATCAAGAGATTGAGCTAAAGAAGATTGTTCAACTTCTCGCCACCAAGTTAATATTTGTTTTGACTTTTGGGTTTTGTTCGGGTCTGTGGAAACAACCGGTATACTAACACATTGTATTTTTACATTACGTTGAAATTCAGAAAATCTATCGCAAATTGTTTTCCAATTGTGAGGCTCTGTTATTATATTTACTAAGTCTACGTATAAAGCAGGATGAATAAGCTGAAAAGGGCGCCAAGCATACATACCGTCTTTATTAGCAATAATTTTGTAATTAACTCCATCACAATTTTCTGGCTTGATTTTGCTATAATTATCAGAAAGATGCTGTGTTTGTAACAAAGTATCCATTTTGTTGAGCACATCACTAAATGTGAAATATTCTGGCAAATCAATATTTGAGTAACTATCCTCTTTTAAGAAAAAATCTTTAGCCTTCTTTTCTGAAAAATCTAATATTGTAGTCACATTTATTACTTTCAATTGGTATTATGCTAACTTTTTACCTATATATTTACATAGGTAAAAAGTTCAACAAAAGCAAGTGATGATAAAAAACTTATTTTTTGGTCACGCAATTAATACCGCTACAAATATGAGAATAACACATCAAAAACTAAAGCACGCATTGCCTGGCCAGGAAAACGCAAGCAAATGATATAAAAATACTAATCTTCTTGTAACAACCAATCAAACACATTCAGGCGTTTGATACCGTTGTTCTCTCCTGAACCATAGTCCATAGACAACAAAAATTTAGGATAATTATCATCTATAGCTTCTAAAGGTGCTAATTCTCGTTGCAAAATTTGAGGTTCCAGAACATTCAAAGCCACTTGATAATATTCAACAAGCCCCCCACTCTTCTTTGCCACAAAGTCAACTTCAATATTTTTACCACCTTTGACCAACTTACCGACAGATACTCCATATCCTCGCCGTATCAGTTCCAAATACACCACATTTTCTAAAATATGACCGGCATCCATATCTTTGATACCCAACAATGCTGTTCTCAAACCGATATCAGCCACATAGTATTTAGCATTACTATCTAGATATTGTTTGCCCTTAATATCGTACCGATCGCACTTGTACATCAAGAAACTATCTACCAAACCTTGAATATATATATCGATCGTCGGCACAGATCGGAAGAGCGTCGTGTAGGGAAAGAGTGT
>CANDEX010000073.1 GCA_947383875.1 uncultured Azospirillum sp.
CTCACTCGTTAAAAAATATACTGATGCTAACTTGCGGTATTGTTTTAAGGAAGCATATCCTTGATCAGGCAATTCCAAGGCGAGGGACTGAGGCCTGACTTCAAAAAGGTTTTGACTAAGTTCTATAAACAGAGGCTCATGAGTTTCATAAGCAATGTTGTGTTTTTTGTCTCTGTACGCAGAAAAAGCCGTTCCCGTGAGGGAGACGACTACGCAGGTACAGAAAATTATTGTCCTAATAATCCTCATAGCACACCTCGTAGATATAACTAAATCAAGCCTGATTACAATCTATCATGTTTGGACAATATTGTCAAATATCTTTTGGAATACATATTTTTATTATCAGGAGCCGTTTATATAATACGTTTTTAATCACTCGGAACTCTCACATTCGCAAGGAAAACTCTCAAAAGGACCAGAGATATATACCAAAGCCTGACTAAAGATGTGTCAGACGAAATGAACAGATGCTCGCAGAGCTCTGCCGTAACGAAAGTTCTGACGGGATAACAAAGTTCAGTAAGAAAAGTTAAACCTTATAGATCTCCTTTTAATTCTAAGTAAAGAGAGATATATGGGTATGTTTTATTTTAAACGAGTGAAGCGACAACGCTGAGATAATATTTCATTTTCACGAATATTCTCGGTTCCTTTGGCAATCATCTCAATCACTCGCGTATCGTTATCATATTCAGTATGCGCCGTGACAGGATTAACAACTCCGGCTCCAAAGACAGAAATCTCTTCGGCGATATTGATATTCACATTGGTGACGGCAGGACACATCCGGGAATCAAGATAATTGTCAACGTAATCCTGCGTAATACCATAGCTTAACAAATCATTCGGATCAGAAAAAGCGACAACGTTAATCTGCTTAAAGACACGATTATTATAATGCGCCCCTTTTGGATGACAATATGCCGGAATTTCTCCGGTTACCTGCGGCTTTCCGCCGGCGATTTGCAATAAGGGAAGCTGATTGGCCAACATGAAAACCGTCATTTCTTTGTTTTTTAGATCCTCAATAATCAAACGCGCATCACGGTTTTTAGCGATATCTTGCTGCACAGCAGCCGATGCAACCGTGTTAACAATGTCGGTCAGGCTGTCCATTAAAATTTTACTGCCCAGACTATGCGTTATAAATATGATGTTATCATGACTTAAATTTTTAATCTGGCTGTAAGAAGACACTTCGCAAACTTGTTTTTGTTCCAGTTGTAATTGATCCCATGAACGACTGAGCATCCAGCAAGTTGCCTGCTTGGCGGCATTCAAAATATAACCTCGTTTATCCGTCAAATAGATTTCCGGATCGGGAATAACATCATCCAGGAAGCGTTTCATGGTATGATTAAACGGAGTGCGTTTGTGCTCATATAATCCGGAGGTATCATAATCCAGAATACGTTTTTGTGCCGATGTATTTTTAGACCAGGTTAATTCATAAAAAACCATATCCTTTGAAGCTTCTTCGTTTTGCATTCTGGTCACCCGCAGATTACCGATAACGGTTTTCTTATCTTCAGGATCAATCAGCGTGATATTTTTGTCGCGACGGGAGAAAACATTCAGCCCCAGTTTAAGAGCCAGATTTTCACGAATTCTGGTTGCATATCCCGGCTGATGTGTTCCTACCCCGTGAACCATCATCACTTTAACAACCCGCTTATCGGCAAACAAATCATCTATCCCGGGCAGCGGACTTCCCTGAATTTCACACTGGCGGGTGTCTTCCTTTTTATCGTTTATAATCGCTTCTGCCACCCCTCGCCCGAACGAAGCGCAACCGGAAACGGACAAAAGTAAAAGAAAAACAAGAAGTCTCTGCATTATATCACCATAATTTCAAAATTAAATTTGAAGCGATTTTAATCTATCTTAAATAATATTTCAATAGAATAGACATATTGGTATAAACAGGAATGTATAATGAAAGTATTGGTACAAAGAGTCAAAAAAGCCTCGGTGGATGTCAACGGAGAAACTGTCGGTGCCATCAACAACGGTTTATTGTTGTTTATCGGCGTTCAAAAAGGCGACACCGCAGCTGAAGCCGAATATCTGGCTAAAAAAACTGCGAATCTGCGGATTTTTGAAGACGAATCGGGTAAAATGAATTTAGCCGCAGCAGATGTCGGCGGTGCTTTTTTGGTGATATCTCAATTTACATTGGCCGGAGACACCAGCCGCGGCAATCGTCCGGGGTTTGAAACCGCGGCGGCTCCGGCAGAGGCCGAACCGCTTTACCTGCATTTTGTCTCTTGCCTGAAACAGCTCGGCCACAAGGTTGAAACCGGAATTTTTCAGGCTGAAATGCTGGTTTCGCTGGTTAATGACGGACCGTGCACTTTTATTTTGGAAAAAAACAAATAACGGAGATGAAGATGAGCGAAAAACAGCAGCAGATTGAAAATTCCGTACAAGCACAAGTCGGTGCCCTCCCCGCAACAGATTTTCCAACAATTTACCGTTTGCTGGCAAAACTTAACTATTCTCAGCAAGAAGATATTCTTAATCTGGAACAACAGCTTTATTCACTCATTAAACAGTCTCCTGACGACATCAGCGGTCTGATTATTCTGATGCAGGAGCAAATTATGCGTGGCGAACAGCAAAAAGCGAAAGCTCTGGCTTACAAAATTTGGGATATGGGCGGCGAAATGTCTCCGTCTCTGGAAGCATTATTTATCAGCAATCTGATTAATGTCGGATTGACGGATATGGCGGGAATTCTGCTAAAACCCAAATTTGATTCCCTGAACACTTATGTTAAAATCTTTTACCCCCAACTGTCAAAATATGCCATAGTTACAGGGAATATCAATTATATGGAAAAACTGGCGGCTCTTGACAGTGATTTTGACAGAAAAAAAGCTCTCAAAGAGCTGGTTGACGTTTTCAAATGCCTGGGAGCTACCGAACATTTCCGCGCATTACAGCAATCGTTAATTAATATGATTAAAGATGTGACGCTCAGCATAGAATATAATCTCTATACCGACCGAGGATTTACTGATTTGGAAATGGTGATTTATGTCGGTTATGAAGCAGGAGATTTACAGGCTCTGGCTGATAAACTGGAAATGCAAATTACCGCTTACTGCACAGCTAAAAGCCTCCCCAGATTTAACAACCTATGCTACAGGGTCAATGCCATCAGTGTCCATCCCTCTTTGGCTGAGCTGCAGGCGCAGGGGTAATCACAGAGGGCAAACCGGCCGCATTATTTTTTTTACGCTGGACAATCTCAAGCTGGGTAATGATTTTATCCGCGGCTTTTTCCAACAGCTGCTTCATTAGTTTTGCTGCAACTTTCTGCTCATTTTCAGAACCTGAAAACAAGACAAAACGGTTTTGATGTTCTGTCTCTTTTTCGCCGGTTTCGGTATTTTGACTTTCCACTGCAACAACCATCTGCATACGGTTGGTATCGCGGTTAATCGGATCCACTTTTGCACGCAGGACTTTGGAATTTATCACGAAATCAGCCAAATCAGAGGTATCTGTTATATAAAAATAATCGCTTTTAACAAACATTTCGCGTAGAATTTGTGAATGTTTGGCCGAAGAGGTATTGTTAAAAAATTCAGTCGGAGCAATGTAAATCAATGCCTTGCGGGATGCCGTTTCCGTCAAAGTATCCTTTTCCGGTTCAAGTAAAGATTGGAGTTTAGTCTCCGGCACGGGCGGAACCGTATTATCCGGTTCATACACCGCTGTTTTATGTTCAATATCTTCTTCAACGGCTTCGTCCGGCGACTGAACATCTTCCGGAGCGGCTTCCTCCGGAGCAGTGCTTTCGGTTTCGTTCTCTTCCGGCGTTTCCTGCTGCCGGTTCAGAGCATCATCAATCGCCGCAAAAATATTTTTTCCGGAAATATACCCTGTCACCTCTACACAAATTTCATCCGGAGTTTGCTTGGTTGTGCGGACGGCCATATCTTCAATATTATTATCGACCAAATTATAAACCATGACATTAAAATCATGCTCATTCAATTCGACACGGGCATTTTTCAAATCCGGAAGTTGGCTGACGGCCAAATAGCTGGCCTTATCCGTGACCCGAACACGCACCGTTGAACGAGCCTCCCCGGGTTTAATCTTTTCACAATTAGCCCCATAAACTGATGTGACATCGTTATCAAGCGAGGCTTTATCCAGCACAAAATTATCAGCTCCCGCCGCCAACGCAGCAGGAGCAGTCAAAAGCAAAAATATCAGAACAAAGCCGGCTTTCACCCTCACCACCAGCTTTTATCGTCGTTTTGAACCTGTTTCATCATCTGAGACCATTCACCGATTTTGGTATTATCATTGCTGAACAGTGACAGGTGATAAGAAATCCCGGGGACGCTCTTATCTACAAAAGGAACGGGATAAACCGAAATTTCTAAATAGTACTGAGCATCATTAAGCCTATTAACAACAGTGAAAGCTCCCGCCCCCTCAATTATTTCTTTCGTTTCCCGGCGAGCCAGATAAAAACCGTCCGGCAGCGTTTCATCTGTTTTTTTGACGCGCATGATATAAAGTGTCGGAGGCGTTTCTTTTTCATAAATATCAGCGGTTTCATCAAGCATTTTGTTGACAGTACGCGCAGCAACCAAAGCATAAACCTCCGGGGTAATTTCATCATCAAGCATTTGCGGCGCGGCATACGGCGATTCAACAACGTGCTGTTCCTGTTCTTCCAGTGTTCGATGACTGAAAGCCGTGCACGCGGCTAACAGAATATAAACAGCAACAGCGAGTATTTTTTTCATGACAGAAATCCTTTTATACAGCATTTACAAAAGTAAATATAACGGATTTTAGAGAAATCTCATTATCTTTTTTCAGTTATTCACTACTTGATTAGGTTGCTTTTTCCGAGAATGTCTGTATGATGGGGCAGTTATGGAAATAATTTAACCTATCGGAATCCCAAACTTATGGTTATTACAGCGAGTGTTATTCTCATCGGGCTGCTGATTTTTATCCGCCCACTGCAAAAAAACAGTTTTTATCTGCTGCATTGCGGAATTGTTATTCTGGCAGCTTGGTATATTGAAACACATCTGTTCAGAGTGACACCTTTTGCCCCAAAAACATTGGTTTTGTTTTTGGTTTATCAGTTCATTTCCATTAACATTGTAACTTATGCGGCCTACTGGGTTGACAAGAGAGCGGCTGTCCGCGGCGAATGGCGTATTCCCGAACGTCATCTTCACTCCTTGGAAATGCTTGGCGGATGGAGCGGTGCTTTGCTGGCGCAAAAAATTCTGCACCACAAGAATAAAAAGAAAAGTTATCGCGCCGAATTTGCTTTTGTACTGGTTATGCAGCTCGGTTTTATTGTCGTAGCATTGCATCTTCTGGGAATCTGGAGAATATAACTTGCAAAGATAATCTCGCAGGCTATGATAAGGGGTCACAAATTTTAAGGAAAGACTATGATTGAAGACAGAATTCAAATCGACGAAGATATTAAAAAGCTGCCGTTCATTGAACATTACAAAAGAATGTGGCCTTTCGTCAAACCTTATGTATTCCGCGCGATTTTGGCGATTTTAATCTGCATTCCCATCGGTGCATTAGATTCCGTGGTCGCGTTATCTCTCAAACCGTATATGGATATTGTGCTGGTCGATAAAACAGACAGCTCTCCGGCTTATATTCCTCTGCTCATCGTTGCCTTCACTACGGTGCAGGGATTTTTGAATTATGCCGCAACTTATCTTAATGTTTGGGTCGGCACTCGAATCAATCAGGATTTGAAACGCCATCTATATAAAAAGCTGCTTCATATGCAGACATCTTATTATGATCAGCATGATTCAGGTTATGTTATTCAGCGTTTCAGCACAGACTGTGATATTGCTTGCTCAGGGTTGCTTGAAAACCTGAAAGTTTTTGTTTCGCGCTTTTTCTCCTCTTTATCGCTGATTTGCGTATTAATATATAACTCATGGCAGCTGGCAATCATTGCTGTTGTTATTTTGGGTTGCGCTCTATTGCCTTTGTCTCAAGTTCGGCGGCGGATTAAGCGTGTGGTTATGGGAAGCGTGGTTGAAGGGGCAAAAATCCTTTCTAATTATACCGAAACCTATTCCGGTAACAAAACTATCGCCTCCTATAATTTGCAGGATAAAATTTATAACAAATATGATAATACATTGCGCAATTTGTTTAAATTGACCATTAAAATGATTCAAAAAACCGCATGGATGACCCCGGCTTTGCATATTATCGTTTCTATCGGTATCGGTGCGGTTATCGGTTACGGCAGTTATCTGATTGTCAACGGCACCATCAGCAGCGGTAACTTCGTTTCATTTATTACGGCTTTGATTTTGCTTTATACGCCAATTAAAAGTATCGGCAAAAACTATAATGCCATGCAGGTTTCATTTTTGGCGATTGAACGTCTGGTTGAAATTCTTGACATGGAACCGTCTGTCGCCAACAAACCGAATGCCGTTGCCATGCACAGCGTTCACAAAGACATACGCTTTAATCATGTTAATTTTGAATACAAGGAAGGCGTACCGGTCTTAAAAAATATTAATCTGAAAGTAAAGGCCGGATCCACTATCGCTTTAGTCGGTAATTCCGGCGGCGGGAAAACAACTATTGTCAACCTCATTCCGCGCTTTTATGATGTTAATCAAGGCAGCATCACCATTGACGGAACAGATATTCGTGACTTTTCACTGGAAAGCTTGCGTAACAATATTGCTGTTGTTTTTCAGGACAATTTCTTATTCTCAGGCACCATCAGAGATAATATCCTGCTAGGAAAAGAAGATGCAACGGATGAGGAAATTGCCGTTGCCGTCAAAATGGCTTGCCTGGATGAATTTATCAATGAGTTGGAAGATGGTTTGGATACCAAAATCGGCGAACGCGGTTCTCTTTTGTCCGGCGGACAAAGACAGCGTTTGGCAATTGCACGCGCTTTCATTAAAAACGCACCGATTGTTATTCTGGACGAGGCAACTTCTGCTCTGGATAACAAAGCGGAGGCTGTCGTGCAGAAAGCTATTGACAACCTCATGCAAGACAGAACCGTGTTTGTCATTGCTCACCGCCTGTCAACGGTGCAAAATGCGGATAATATCGTCGTTATTAATGATGGCGAAATTATTGAAACAGGAACCCATGAACAGCTGCTGGACATTGAAAACGGAGCCTATCGCGCGTTATATAACGCACAATTTAAATCTAAAAAAGCAGCATAAACAAAAGCCCCTTGCCAAAGCGAGGGGCTTTTTATTTTAAGCAATATCTTCCAGTTCTATTTTGATTTTGCAGTTGTAAAACCCGGCGAGATAACTGAGCATTCCCCAGTGGATATATGCCTTACCGCTTTCCACCTGGTCAAAATAATGCGGCGAAACATTGACCTTCATCGCCAGCTCGTCAAGCGTCATCTTTTGCGATAACCGCCGCTCATAGAACTGCCGCCCTAAATATGCAAAGGTTTCCTGATTATTTTTTCTGATTTGTTTTTTAGTTAACATTTCCAACTCCATTTTTGTTTTGCATACCATTAACCGCATTGCGAAAACGGATGATGACATGAGGTTAAAACAAAACCCCGCTTCAAAACGAAGCGGGGGGAGTTGCAAACTGTGAAAGAACAGTCCGGGTTATTCGCGCACAGCCTTATTTCCCCGGCTCCCCTCAAAAGGAGTCGTTCTATTTCTTTCAGGAGTTT
>CANDEX010000074.1 GCA_947383875.1 uncultured Azospirillum sp.
GTTATTCGCGCATAGCCTTATATCCCCGGCTCCCCTCAAAAGGAGTCGTTCTTTTCTTGTAGGAGCTGCTACACTCCGCAACCCGTCTTCGGGCTGCGGAAATAATATTAAATCAACAATATGAAAATGCAATCAAAATCTACAAATTCTAAGCCAGATGAGTACCGCCGGTCACGCCGTATACTTCCGCCGTAACATAGCTCGATTCCTCTGAAGCCAAAAAGACATAGACCGGAGCTAATTCCACCGGCTGTCCGGCACGTTTTAACGGCGTATCCTGCCCAAATTCCGGAAGTTTTTCCGGCGGCTGCCCACCGCAAATCTGCAATGGTGTCCAAATCGGCCCCGGCGCAACAGAATTAGCCCGAATACCTTTTTCTGCCACTTGCTTAGCCAAAGCGCGGGTAAATCCGATTATTGCCGCTTTGGTTGACGCATAGTCCAGCAACAATTCGCCCGGTTGATATGCCTGAATAGAGGAGGTTGTAATAATCGTTGCTCCTTCCGGCAAAGACGGCAAAGCCGCGCGCACAATTCTGAACATAGAATAAATATTGGTTTCAAAGGTCTTCCGCATTTGCTCATCCGGCAGGGTAACAATATCTCTGTTGTATTGCTGCATTCCGGCAACCAAAGTCAGATTATCCAAACCGCCCAATTCATCAATTGCGGTTTTCACCAATTCTTCACAAAAACGTTCGCTGCTGATATCTCCGGGAATCAGTACGGCTTTCCGCCCCTCAGCCTCAATAATATCGCGCACTTCCTCCGCATCAGATTGTTCAAAGGGCAAATAGTTTATAGCCACGTCAGCCCCTTCGCGAGCATAAGCAATGGCGGCGGCCCGGCCTATTCCGGAATCGCCGCCGGTAACCAACATTTTGCGGCCGGACAAACGCCCATGCCCGATATAGCTTTTTTCACCACAGTCAGGAATTGGCTTCATTGAATTTTGCAGTCCCGGAGCTTCCTGATGCTGCTTCTCAAAATCTTTGGTATAATAAATTTTGGTTGGATTTAATAATTCAGCTTCTTTTGTCATTATCATCTCCCTTAAAAATAATTACTGTCCCCATGTAATCATTCTTTTAGGAGCTTGCACCGGCTATAAATCCTTTTACCATACCTCAGTTACAGCTGCACATCTTCCTCTGCCGCCAGCGAATCAAACACATCCTGCATTGACACAACGGCCAAAGCCAACGCTGCCTTTGTTGGAACAGTATCCGCCAAATCATTCAACATCAGAAAATCATGAATTGTTCCGTTAATACGCACAGAACCGACCATCACGCCAGCTTCATTGAGTTTCCGAGCATAAGCCTCGCCTTCGTCTCGCAGCACATCATTTTCAGCCGTAATAATTAATGCCGGCGGCAATCCCTGTAAATCTTTGACTTCGGCATTAAGCGGGCTGACATAAATTTCTTTTCTCGACTGTTCATCCGGCGCATATTGATCCCAAAACCACTCCATTGCTTTTTTAGTCAGCCATGGACCGTCCGCAAATTCACGATAAGATTCTGTATCAAGCTTCGCATTAGTTACCGGATAAAATAACAATTGAAAACTAATCTTCGGCTGATTGTCATTTTCTTTAGCTTTCAAAGCCAAAACAGCCGCCATATTTCCGCCGACGCTATCTCCGGCAACCGCCAAACGCGACGTGTCTAAATTATATTTCGCGCCATATTCCGCAATATATTGCAATGCCGCAAACAAATCATTAGTCGTCTGCGGATATTGCGCTTCCGGCGAAGGCATATACACCGGGAAAACCACCGCTGCCGGAATTTCATCCGCAAGCTGCCGGATAAGCCGGTCATGGGTCATTTCATCCCCCATAACCCAGCCGCCGCCGTGAATATAAAAGACAACAGGCAAGGTTTCGTCAACATTGGCCGGCTTAACCAACAGCACACGCATTTCCCGACCGTTTTCCAGAGGAACATCAATCTCTTCAATTTGTGCTTCCGGCATATTCTCTTCATCTTTCTGAACATCGCGCAAAACTTGGCGAGCTTCCTTAGGTGTCAGCTCATACAGGGGCTTTCCGCCTGCTTCCTCTATATTTTTTACAAATTTTGCTACCGGTTCTGCCAAATTAATTTTGCTCATTTCATCCTCCTTAAGTTTTAATTTAAGCAAAATATATGCGCCGGATGGCAATTTCCAACCCGGCGCATTAAAATTCTCCATAAAAAGCAGCTTAGCCCATCAACATTCCGTCATGGCTGACATTAGCCGCCGGCATATCTACAAAATGAATACCAACGAACAATCCACGCGCCTTAAAATGACGAACGGCAAATTCTGTCAGCTGTTTAGCAAGCTCCGGCTTTTTATCTCCATAGCCGATTGATTTAAACTCCACCAACGCACCAATATTGTCAAAAGAATCACCAAACAACATGGCTTTTCCTGAATTAATTTTCACCGTCACATAATTTTTAGGCTTATTCAAAATCGTTACGGCAATATTACTCAATTCATCCAGCAATTGCGGTGTAACATCAACTTCGGCATTGGTATCAATCGTAATAAAAGGCATTCTGTTTTCTCCTCTTTTCTGATAGTTTATTTATGCAGCGCATTGCCGTTAAAATAATTAATTCCCATCGCGGTTTTGACTTCTTCCAAGGTTTGCGATGCTGTTTCCCGCGCCTTTTCGCTCCCGGCTTTCAACATCGTAAACACCTGTCCCAAATCCTGCGCAAAAATTTCTCGCCGTTCTCTAATCGGCTTCAGCTCATTCTGCAAAATCTCATTGAGAAATTTTTTAACAGTCCCATCGCCTAAACCGCCGCGACGATAATGCTCTTTCAGCTCTTCCAGATTTTGATATGCCGGCAGAAAAGCACCAAAATGTTCATCCCGACAAAAAGCATCTAAATAAATAAACACCGGATTGTTTTCAGTATGCCCCGGGTCTTCAACACGCAAATGTGTCGGATCGGTAAACATACTCTGAACTTTTTTCTTCAAATCATTTGAACTGTCAGACAAATAAATGCAGTTGCCCAGCGATTTGCTCATCTTCGCCGCGCCATCCAACCCCGGCAACCGCGAACACAAACTGTTTTCCGGCAGAATAGCCGTCGGCTCAACCAAAACCTCTTTATATAAGGTATTAAAAGAACGTACAATCTCGCGTGTCTGTTCAATCATCGGCAGCTGATCTTCACCGACCGGAACAAGATTAGCCTTAAACGCGGTAATATCTGCCGCCTGGCTAATAGGATAAGTAAAGAAACCGACCGGAATACTCTGCTTAAACCCACGCATTTGAATCTCATTCTTAACCGTCGGATTGCGCTGTAAACGAGAAACCGTTACCAAATTCATATAATAAAAAGATAATTCGCAAAGCTCGGGAATCTGCGACTGAATAAAAATTGTCGATTTTTTAGGATCTAAACCACAGGAAAGATAATCCAAAGCCACTTCGGAAATGTTATTGCGAACTTTATTAATATCATCCGCATTATCAGTTAAAGCCTGTGCATCAGCAATCATAATATAAATATTGTGATAATCGCCGCTGTTTTGCATTTCCACCCGGCGTTTCAAAGATCCGACATAATGACCCAAATGCAGCTTTCCGGTGGGTCTGTCCCCGGTTAAAATAACATCCATCACAAACTCCTCATTATTTTTTATTTCGGAATAACACACCCCCGGAATCTTGTCAAGCTGACAGCCGTTTCTTTCATCATCCGGAATACAGCACCCAAGATTAAACGGCAATTTTCATCACCAATACATATGCCTCTTCCCCATAAGCTCAAATCCACCAGAACACCCCTCATAAAACGGGGGAAGAACCCGGGTTCGCCCCAATCGGGATTGGCTTCCGCTGGTCGCCGCAGCGTCGTCGCTCGGCTTTGCCTCACCTGCATCCTTCCGTCTGCCTCTCCTCCTTGTCAAACCCACTTCCCCGTGGGTTCAAATCCACCGGTACTGTAAAAGGTCACATGGTTTGATTACTTGGGTCAGATGGTCTGACTATTTTGGGCAAAACAAACAAAATTTTTAACTTTAATGTTTGCATTTTCTTTTGTATTTTTGTTATAAAATTAAAGCAATAATAAATGGGAGCTTTATAATGACAATCAATATTGAAGAATGGTTAAATATTTCAATAGAAAAGTTGCAAAAAACTTTTTCTGAAAAACTACTTTTTGTTGGCTTACAAGGAAGCTATAACAGAGGAGAGGCAACACCTGAAAGTGATGTTGATTTAGTTGTTATTATAGAGGAATTAAATTTTGAGAATTTAAAACAGTATCGCCAAATTATAGACGAAATGCCTTATAAAGAACTTGCCTGCGGGTTTATTTCCGGCAGAAAAGAACTGCAAAACTGGTCTAAGTCTGATTTGTTTCAATTTTTCTATGATACAAAACCGTTGTACGGAAACTTGGAAGAAATAATTCAACCACCAAGCATTGAAGATATAAAAAAATCAATCAAGGCAAGTTCTGAAACGTTATATCATGCAGCAGTTCATAGTTTTGTACATTCTGCTAACTATGCAGAGGATTTGGAAAACCTCTATAAAATGACATTTTTTATTTTGCAAGCTAAATATTTTGTTGAAACCAGTGTTTATATAAAAACTAAAAATGAATTACTTAAATCTTTGCAAGGTGCAGACAGAGAAATTTTAAATATTTGTATTAACAGAAAAGAAATTAAATCAAACGAAAAATCTGAACTTGAAAACCTATATAAAAAACTTATTGATTGGATTGTGAAAAATATTTAATTGTAATTGCAAAATACGATAATGCTACATAAATTGCTAAATATACAGTTATCCCTGAATTAAAAAATAATACAGAAGTTATCAAAAAAAATAAAATATTTATTATTGGCAGAATCCACAAAGCTTTTGATTGTTTTTTGCAACTTAGCGGAACTGCGATAAAATAAATCGGCAATACTGCAATAAAATAAATTATTGATAAAATTAATCCCCATTCTTTCAAAGGCAATTTTGTTAATAAATAGGGAAATACAAATACAACAATAAAACTTGTAAGAATATATTTATATAAAAATTTATTCTCCATACTTTTCACCCCACTTCCTCATTTCAAGTAAAATCGGAATCAAACTTTCGCCTTTTGCAGTTAAAGAGTATTCAACTTTTGGCGGCACAACAGGATAAACTTTTCTTTCTATTATTCCGTCATTTTCAAGCTCTCTTAACTGAGAGATCAGCATCTTAGGGGTAACACCTTTTATTGTTTTTTGCAGTTCGTTGTATCTTAAAACATTATTCTGATACAAAAACCATATAATCATAACTTTATATTTTCCGCCAATGACTCCGAGTGTTAAACCAAGCGGACAATTATATTTTTCAAGTTTATTTTTCATTGTTTTTCCTTAATTCTATCTTTTTATATAGTATATTACAAAAAAGTAAATACTTGTAATAAATATAATATTGAATAAAATTAAAAAATAAAGAGAAAGGATTAAATTTATGACAAAACAAATATATATTATAAACGGCTCACCGCGTAAGAATTGGAACACTTCTAAAATGTGCGAAAGTTTTGCTAAAGGAGTAAGTGATTCCGGTGCAAGTGCGGAAATAATAAATCTATATGACATTGACTTTAAAGGTTGCAGGGCTTGTTCTGCTTGTAAATTAAAAAACGGCAAAAACTATGGTTTTTGTTCATATCCCGATGGTTTAAAAGCAATATTAAACAAAGTTTCGAATGCAGATGGATTTTGTCTTGCAACTCCTATTTATTTTGGAGATGTATCAGGAGTGATGAAAATGTTTATAGAAAGATTGGTTTACCCATTTGTAAGATTTGATAAACAATATACCCCGATACCACCGAAAAAATTAAAAACTGCGGTTATTTATACCATGAATGTTGATGAAACAACATTTTTAAATCAATATATCGGTCAAAATAATTCAGCACCTGTCGGATTTTTTGAAAATTGGATAACACACATTTATGAAAAACCTCAAAGAATTTGTGCATTCAACACATTCCAATATCACGACTACTCAAAATATGACGATGAGAGATGGAATATTAACGACAAAATAAGACAACACGAGGAAGTCTTTCCAAAAGATTTAGAGAATGCTTATAATGTTGGCAAAAACTTTGTATAGAATTTATCTAATTCTATACCTATCTAAAGGATCGGCAGGAGTTTCTTCTTGAAATTCCTGTTGTTCTATTTTGGGCTCAAAATATAATTTAAAAAATAAATTTTGTCCAATACGGAAACGGCTTTTTTCGGTTAGTTGTTTAATTTCGTTTTCTGTATCAATATCAACTTGTGCCATATCAAAGAATAAATCATTTTCTTGTTTACGTAAGTCGTTTTCTAAAACTTTCAACTGTTTTGTTATTTGCAGTTCTTCAAGTCTATCTAATTCTTTTGAATTTAGCTTTTGCTTGAGTTCGTTAATCTCTGTTTTAAGGTCTTTCAAATGGAGTTCAAGATTTGCCTTTTTTCGACCTGCAAGCATTTTTAATTTTTCTGCCTCGTAAGCATAAGAACCTTGCTTGCTTAAAATATATTCTTCAATAATTTTTGTTGTATTGATTTTAAAATCTAAGTTCCCGGCTCCCATAGCCTGTGCGACTTCTTTAATGTTTATATATTCGTTTTTCATGGTACACACACATTAACTCTGAAGACGAAGAATTGGAACACCACTTCCGAGCATTGTGTCTGTTTCGTATCAATCGTATTAGGGAGAACTTTTCTTAAATTTACTGTTACTTTTTCTGAAACCTAATGTTAATTATTGAGATTAAATTTTCAAATTACTCACTTGCCCAAAATAATCACACCATCTGCCCTGAGTAGAAAAAGAGTAAAGTGAGTAATTTCAGGTCACATGGTTTGATTATTTCCTACCCCAAAAACTCGCTCACAAAGCCGATTGCCCGAAATAATCGCACCATCTGCACCAATCAGTTTACTCAGTTCGTTACAGGTACTCAACATAAAAAATACCACCCACTAAAGGGGTGGCATTTTTTATGGCGTACCCGGAGGAAGTGCTAAGTAAAATTAACCGCTGCTCCGGTTAATTTTATCTGCAAACTCTCTGTAACATCTTAATGAGTGAGGGAAAACCTTTGACCGAAACGAATTTAGATGCCTGAGAACGAACCCGGGTTCGACCCAATCGGGTAGCCATAAAAATAAATCCCCACTTTACAGCGGGGATTTATTTTTAATCTGGCGTACCCGGAGGGATTCGAACCCACGACCTTTGGCGTCGGAGGCCAACACTCTATCCAACTGAGCTACGGGTACATTGGAATAGCAGTATTTCTAGCCCATTTTATTTTAAGACACAAGAAAAATTTAAATTAATGCCAAATATTTCTATATTGAAACCCTCACACCTCCAAATCCTGATACTTCTGTATTAGAAAGCCCTTCCCCAAAAAAATGCGGAGTTTGAGCTTTATAATAAGAAATGAAGGAAAAAGTACCGCAGCGTACATAAACGTACGAGAGAACACTTTTTACCTGATATTTCTGTATTAGAAAGCCCTTCCCAAAAAAATGCGGAATTTGAGCTTTATAATCAAGAAATGAAGGAAAAAGTACCGCAGCGTACATAAACGTACGAGAGGACACTTTTTACCTGATATTTCTGTATTAGAAAGCCCTTCCCAAAAAAATGCGGAGTTTGAGCTTT
>CANDEX010000075.1 GCA_947383875.1 uncultured Azospirillum sp.
TGCTTTTTAACGCGTTCAGGCTCAGCAGAGGGTAAATCTATTTTATTTAGAACAGGCAGAATTTCATGATTATTATCAATTGCCATATATACATTAGCTAGCGTCTGCGCTTCGACGCCTTGAGTGGCATCAACAACCAGAACCGAGCCTTCACAAGATGACAGTGAGCGGGATACTTCATAGGAAAAGTCAACGTGTCCCGGTGTGTCAATCAGGTTTAGCTGATAAGTTTTGCCGTCCTGTGCTTTATAGTTTAAGCGTACGGTTTGAGCTTTGATGGTAATGCCGCGTTCGCGTTCAATGTCCATGGAATCTAAAATTTGTTCTTGCATTTCGCGTTTTTGCAGGCCGCCGCAATATTCTATGATGCGATCAGCCAAAGTTGATTTTCCGTGGTCAATATGCGCGATAATCGCGAAGTTTCTGATACATTCTAAATTAGTAGCCATTTTATAGTTTATATCCATTTAAATCTGTTTGTTACAACATAGATAAATGATAAATTTATTTTAAGCAATATAATATTGATTATATCAGAAAAATTGCTTATACTGAGTGAAGAATAACAGCGGGAGGGTACCATGAGAAAAATGATTGATATTGACTTCGGATCTTCACGTTATGACGAGCTTGTTGAGCTTCGTTATAAAATTCTTCTTGAACCTCTCGGGCTTAAATTTCTTGATCATCATCGTTCCAAAGAAGCTAATTATCTGCATATCGGGTGTATTGAATGTCTGGATGACAGGCTTATCGGCGGATTGATTCTGGCTCCCGTTAATAATGAGGAGATTCGTTTAATGCAGGTTGCGGTTGATACCAGATATCAAGGCGAGGGAATTGGTCGCGATTTAGTTAAATATGCTGAAAAACGCGCGCGAGAAGCCGGGTATACGCGGATTGTTATGCATGCGATGTTATCGGTGGTTCATTTTTATGAAAAAATGAGCTATAAACAGTATGGTGAAATTTTTGAAGAAAATGGTATTACTTTTGCCAAAATGGTTAAAGAGCTGTAATTGAAATCTTCTTTTGTCTATTTGTTGTCAAAATATGTTTACATTATAATATTTTGTGTTATGATGGCGTATGTTCATAAATTATACGCAAGGTTGCAGCATGACAGAGGTTTCAAAATCTTTGAGTAAAAGGCAAATTTTTCAACAGGTCAAACAACTCTGTATGCAAAGAGATTTTACGCCTTCCCGTCATTTGATTTGTCAGGCTGCCGGATTAGAGGTTCCTAATCCGATGAAAATCAGTCGCAATGATATCCGTAGCCAAACCAATAATCCTCTGGTACGCGGAATGTTAAACATTGAAGAGGCTTTTGTTAATTTGCAACGTGCGTTTTCCGGTGATGAACCTCAAGAGCACGAAGCAGAGGCAGCGGCGTGCAGTTTAGAACGTATTCTGCCGTTGATGTCAAATAATCAGGAAAAATTTCATGTTCGTTATTGGATAGGTAATTGTCATAGTTATATGCCTGATGTTACGCCGGAACAGCGTTTAGATAATATTAGAGAGACAGTCAATCTGATTCCGAAAGGGAAAAATGATTCTCTGCTTTATACCTATAGCCTGCTAGTTGGTGATTTGAATGTTTCAGCAGCAGATAAATATCATCTGGTTAAAAAGGCTTATCAAAAAACCAACAAAACCGGTCATTATCCCAGAGCTTATAAGGAGTTACTGGGGAAAACCGCAAAAAATTATTATCAGGTTTTGTATGAGACGGCGGCTAATCGAAATATGCCGTATCATCAACGTTGCGATGCGGTGTATGAGGCTGTCGATGTGATTAAGGATTTAGATTACAGTATGTCGCACAAATGCAGAGCCCGTATAGAATTACTTGACCGATTGGAAAAACTTCAGCAGTGGCAGAGTGATTATAAAGGTATCGCCAAGACAGCCGGATTGCGCCAGAAATATGCCAATCATCTTAATAATATCGGACGGCTATTTCCTAATCATAAGGATGAACATTTTTATCGCTGATACCATTATAGCACATCCGACAAGCGAAGTTTGCCATCTTTTATCTTGGAGATACCGGACGTCTTGTTCGTTGCCGCTTAAGCTGGCGCAGGATACGCTGTTCCGTCAAAATTGACTGCAATTGCATCTCTATGTTATCAAGACAGTTTTCATAGTCTTTTCTGTTGCTTGCGTCATTTCTGCACTCATCCAAAAACTGTGCCTGGCTTATCTCATATCCCAGTTCATCCGCCCCGTTTCCTAATGCTGCCAGCTTATTTTGATATTCAAGTTTTTGTTTTTGATACTCTGCTATGCATTTATTATCAATTTCAGCCCAAAGCGAGTTGTATGTTTCAGTAAGCTGCCGCTTAAATTTTAAAATATCATCTATATTTCGAATATCTCCCATCAAACAATTTATTTTTGCTTGCGCTGAAACACTTATTCCCGTACTCAATAATATACCTACAAAATACTTATACATAACCGCCTCCCCATATGCACAACATCGTACAGATTAGCAAATGATTTGGCGTTTGTAAATAATTATTGACGGTGGTTGAAAATTTTATCTAAACCAAAACCTCCTTTAGAATATAAAACTAAATTATAAGCCAGACATAACAAAACAGCCTGTTTCATATAGAAACAGGCTGCTGGCAAAATATTGCCGAATTTAAGCCAATTTTTTATAGCGTACTCTATGCGGTTGTACGGCTTCATCACCGAGACGGCGACGTTTGTCTTTTTCATATTCTTCAAAGTTGCCCTCAAACCAAACGACTTGGCTATCTCCCTCATAAGCGAGAATATGGGTAGCCAAACGATCGAGGAACCAACGGTCGTGCGAGGTGACGAAAACGCAGCCGGGATATTCCATAATGCCTTCTTCCAATGAGCGCAAGGTATCAACGTCTAAGTCGTTGGTCGGTTCGTCGAGAAGGATAACATTAGCACCTTTACGCAGCATTTTTGCTAAGTGTACACGGTTGCGTTCACCACCGGAAAGTTGTCCGACTTTTTTCTGCTGATCGGAGCCTTTGAAGTTAAACTGTCCGACATAAGCGCGGGACGGTATTTGTTTTTTGCCTAATTCAATAATATCCAGACCGTCAGAAATTTCCTCCCATACGGTTTTGTTGGCGTCCAGCTCTTCGCGAGATTGATCAACATAGCCCAAATCAACGGTATCACCAATTCTGATGGTGCCGTTATCGGGTTGTTCCTGCCCGGTAATCATACGGAATAAAGTCGTTTTACCCGCGCCATTCGGCCCGATAATGCCGACAATAGCCCCTTTGGGGACTTTGAAAGATAAATTGTCTATCAACAAACGGTCGCCGTAACCTTTGGAGATTCCGGTTGCTTCAACAACCAAGTCTCCCAGACGATCTGTCATCGGAATAGAAATGTGAGCCTGAGAAATTTTTTCTTTACCGGATTCTGCCAGCAATTCTTCATAAGCATTAATACGAGCTTTAGATTTTGCCTGACGGGCTTTAGGATTTTTACGAATCCATTCCAGTTCATTGGCCAGTGTCCGCTGGCGAGAGGTTTCTTCGCGGGATTCCTGTTCCAGACGTTTTTGTTTTTGTTCCAGCCAAGAGCTGTAATTGCCTTCATAAGGAATGCCTTGGCCACGATCGAGTTCCAAAATCCACCCGGTAACATTGTCAAGGAAGTAGCGGTCGTGAGTAACCATAACCACGGTTCCGGTATAGTCTTTAAGGTGTTGTTCAAGCCAAGCGACAGATTCAGCATCCAAGTGGTTGGTCGGTTCATCTAACAGCAACATATCCGGTTTTTGCAGCAGCAGGCGGCACAGAGCGACACGGCGTTTTTCACCGCCGGAAAGTTTGGTAACATCAGCATCTGCCGGCGGACAGCGCAGGGCATCCATCGCGATTTCAATCGTGCGTTCCAAGTCCCAGCCGTTGCAGGCATCTATTTTTTCTTGTAATTCGGCCTGTTCGTTAATCAAATCATTCATTTCGTCATCGGTCATCGGTTCGGCAAATTTGGCGGAGACTTCTTCAAATCTTTTTAATAAATCTCTGGTTTCTCCTAAGCCGTCCATAATATTTTCCATAACGTTTTTGTTCGGATCCAGTTTGGGTTCCTGCTCCAGATAGCCGACTTTTACGCCGTCTGCGGCCCAAGCTTCGCCGTTAAATTCTTTATCAACTCCCGCCATGATTTTTAGCAGCGTAGATTTACCGGCACCGTTGACGCCGAGTACGCCGATTTTGGCACCCGGCAGAAAAGATAAGGTGATTCCTTTAAACAATTCTTTTCCGCCCGGAAAAACTTTGGTTAAATTTTGCATGACATAGACATATTGATATGCGGCCATTTTACTATTTGCTCCATTTGAGTATGATTGTTGTATTGCGGTGAGTATAACGGAAAAAGCACAAGTTGCAATATTAATATGATCGCTTTATGTGCTTTATTGAGCTTTCACCTTGATATGAATTCGTATAGGTGTTTGAGGGGGGAACAGTTTGCTGCATTTCGGCATCGGCGTATCCGACAGGTTCAAGTATCGCAGGGGCGGATTGTCCGGGGATGTAATCAGGATTGGAAACGGGAGCGTTATCTGTTTTAAATTGCAAAGCTCCTGCCGGGACTTTACGGTTGGCGCGTTTTTTATAAATCTTTTCGGCTTGTGACCGGCCATTATTGTCTTTGTTATAAACCAAAGTGGCATCATAGGGGTTTCTGGGAGTGAAAATTTTTCCGTCAGGCATTTTGATTGTGCCGTCAGCATAAAGTGTTGCTCTGAAAATAAGTTGATTGTCAAAGCGTCGGTTGATTTGTTCACATTCATAAAAGCCGTCCATTTGTTTGGAAATATAGGCATCGGCTTTGGCTTCATTGTAAACTCGCATACCTTCGGCCTGTTGTCGGTCGGAAACGGCTTTAGTGATTAAAATTGAGCGTGCCAACATTTCAAAGGTGTCAAATTTAGAGGCTCCGCAAGCTAGTCCCTGTCCGGAGACGATTCCCAAAGCTTTAACTTCTTCAATGTAGGGTTCTGCCGCAAGTGCTGCTTGGGCATTTAGCAATAAAGATAATGTTATGAGTGTGATTTTGTTCATTTTTCACCTTAAGTTATACGGTGATTATAAAAACTTTTCAGCGAAAAGCAAATCCTGTCTTACTTTTTTACCAAGTTTCTAAAAATAGAGTTGACAAAGCTTATGTTTTAGAATATGTTGCGGTCAAACTTATCGTATAAGGAAAGAAAAATGAAAGTCTACAGTTCTTTAAAATCAAAGAAAGTACGCGATAAAGATTGCAAAGTCGTTCGTCGTAAAGGACGCGTGTATGTTATCAATAAAAAGAACCCGAAGCTCAAAGCTCGTCAAGGTTAATATTGATAAATTTGATTTCATGTTTTTAAAAAGCCCGCGGTGTTTAAGCGGGCTTTTTGTTATGCGCGTTATCTTGTTTTGTTGTTAGGCGGAATACTGGTCGATATTATCTTTCTGATGTCGGAAACAATAGTTTCCGGTTTGAATGTGATGGCGTGAATGCCCAGTTCTGCCGCAGCTTTAGTGTTTTTCGGTTTGTCATCAATAAAGATGAGTTCATTAAAGCGGCAGCCCAGTTTTTGTTGTACGGCTCGATAGATTTCCGGATCGGGTTTTAGCAAACCTAAATCAAAAGAGCAGAATTGGCGTTCCGGAGGGATAATATCTGCTGCTTTATTATTATCTGCAAGAATCGGTAAAGCATTTGATAAAATGCAGTTTTTTATTCCCAGATGTTGTAATTCTTCCTGCATTTTTCGTGTTTGAGGATAATAATTTTTGATGCCGGCGTGAAAAGCTTTGTTGATTTCGATAGGGTAATTTTTTTGATAAGGAATCGCATAAAATTCACAGATTTGGCGGCATAGTTCGGCGTAGGAAACTTGACCTTTCATATAGGCGTTATAGTTGAATTTTCCTTTGTTTTGATTGAATATTTCTTTATTGGATGTGTGGCGTTCGCACCAATTATGCAATGGTTCTAAGGTATAGTTATAGATAACATTGCCGACATCCCATATACAATATTTGAATTTCATTACCATTGTTTCCACGAAAATCCCCCTCTGGAGTGCAGAGGGGGAAATGATGTTAAGGCAGAAGCGGAGACCAAGCCGGGTCAGACCCTTCTCCCGGAGTGACAATTTGCCGCTCATTGTATCCGGTCAGATCAATAGAATAAAGCTTGACCGGAGAAGCGGTGCTGCTGTCTTGACGGAAATACATCAGGACACGGCCGTTAGGTGACCAAGTCGGACCTTCAACCAAGAATCCGCTGGCCAGCAGGCGTTCTCCGGAACCGTCAGGATACATGACGCCGATGTAAAACTGTCCACCCGCCATTTTGGTGAAGGCGATGTAGTCGCCGCGCGGAGACCATACCGGCGTTGCATAGCGGCCTGAACCGAAGCTGATGCGGTGGATGTCGCTGCCGTCGGCGTTCATAACATAAAGTTGCTGGTTGCCGCCACGATCAGAGTTGAAGACAATTTTTTCACCATCGGGAGAATAGCTGGGAGAGGTGTCGATAGCATTTCCTGACGTCAACTGTTTGCTGGTTCGGCTGCGTAAATCCATTTCATAAATGTTACTTTTGCCGCGAGAGGCATAACTCAGGACGACTTTGTTGCTGTCGGGAGAGAAACGCGGGGCGAAGGTCATTCCCGGGAAATTACCGAGAAGTTCCTGACGACCGGTTTCAATATCCAGAATGTAAACACGAGGTGTATCGCCGGCATAAGACATATAGGTGACTTTTTGCAGGTTCGGTGAAAATCTCGGGGTCAGTACCATGGAGGTGCCTGAAGTGAGGAATTTATGGTTTTCGCCGTCTTGATCCATGATTGCCAGTCGTTTGGTACGTTTGGTTTTAGGGCCGGTTTCCGAAACATAAACAATACGGGTATCGAAATAGCCTTTTTCACCTGTTAGGCGTTCATAAATAGCGTCAGCAATAACATGGGCAACTCTGCGCCAGTTATTTTTAGTGGTGGTGAAGGATTGTCCTTTTAGCTGATTCTGTGCGTAGATATCCCATAGACGGAATTCAATTCTCAAGTGGTCGCTGTCGATTTCCGTGATGGCACTTTGAACCAAAGCATGGGCGTTGATAGCTTTCCAGTCCACAAAGTTCGGTTGTTCGTTAATTGAGGTTAGGGTTTGAATGTAACTGCTTTCTGGTATGAT
The DNA here is from genome assembly GCA_947383875.1 of uncultured Azospirillum sp. Next base: position 7,206 of record CANDEX010000075.1, read on the forward strand.
TTTGAACAGGCCGGAACGTTCTAAATCGGCGATGACGACATCGCGGATTTTGTTGCCGGTTTGTCCGAGAAAGAATCCTTCGTGGATCATTTCCGGAAAGGCGATAGGCAGAGGATCGCGCATGGCACCGTTGACGTCAATCTGCAGTTCGGCTTTGGCCGGAGCGCAGAATAAGCACAAAGCCAGTGCTAAAAAGTATTTGAGTTTCATTGTGTTATCACCATTTAAAAATAGGGTTTTCTGTTGAGCATTATATTAATCACAGAGTATTAATTTTCCATTATCATATGGTTGAGTTTGGGATAATTAATACGGATTGACTATTTTATTTTTTCAGCTACCTTTGAGGTTAAGGGGGAAAGATGACTATTGCAGAATTTAAAACACAGTTAAAACCATATCAAGCTTTGTTAGGTTTTGATTATGGTTCTAAACGTCTTGGGGTCGCTGTTTCTGATTTGTTGTTGATGAC
>CANDEX010000076.1 GCA_947383875.1 uncultured Azospirillum sp.
GCCGAAAAAATCGCCGCAGCCATTGAAGGAATGAACAAGCTTCCGCTCAACGGAACAATCAAACGTCCGGACGTATTAATTGTAGCACGCGGCGGCGGCAGCCTGGAAGATCTGTGGCCGTTTAATGAGGAAATAGTGATTCGCGCCGTCTATAATTCCCAAATCCCTTTAATATCCGCAGTCGGCCATGAAACAGACACCATGCTGATTGACTATGTTTCGGATATGCGCGCCCCAACACCGACCGGTGCCGCTGAATTTGCCGTTCCGGTCAGAACCGAATTGCAAGCGCGGCTTCTCACACTCCAAAGCCGCATGCTCTCCAGCATGACCCATTACCTGAACGAGCGCAAAAATATCCTCACCGGCTTAGGACGCGGCATTCCCAACCTTTCGCAAATTTTACAAGAAAGCCGTCAAAAGCTGGATGACCGCACAGAGCGTCTGCATTTGTCATTCAAAAATCTGTTGTCAAACAAACATAATCAGATTGAACGCATCAGCCTACGCCCATACTACATCAAAAACATCATAGAAAAACAAAGCGAAAGTTTGAAAAGCTTAGCCTTAAGAATGGAATCCGTCTCAATCGATTCTGTTCTGGCACGAGGCTTTGCTTGGATCAAAAACGCCAAAGGCCGTACGGTTTACAATCTGGAACAAGCCAAACAAAGCCCGACATTGGAAATCAATTTTATAGACGGCAAAATAAAAACCAAACCCGCAGGAAAGAAAAATGACTTACAAGGCGATTTATTCGATAATTTTTAGCACCATTTTGCTATCCCCTCTCTCCGTCCGTGCTCTTACCATTTGTGGTAAATCAGCACAAGGCGAAATTCTGAGTGCTTATGCTCCCGGAGCAATCAAAGTTGTATTAAACGGCAAAGAATACCCTGTTACCGATGACGGAAAATTTATTTTTGCATTTAGCAGAGACGAAAAATCCCAGCAGGAACTGACAATCACTTACAGTGACGGACAAACTAAAACTTATCCGCTCTCTGTTGCAGCAACCAAATGGGATATTCAAAATCTGAAAGGCGTTCAACCGCGTAAAGTAACCCCGAAACCCGAAGACGAAAAAGCCATCAACAAGGAACGTACTAACGTCCGACAAGCTTTGGCCCAAAGAACCGACAACCTCTTTTGGCAAAACAAATTCATTCGCCCGGTAAACGGACGTACCAGTGGCCATTTCGGCGGTCAACGAATTATGAACGGCAAAAAAATGAATCCCCATCAAGGAACCGACATTGCTTGTCCTATCGGGACAGAGGTGAAAGCAGCGGCAAACGGAATTGTCACGCTAAGCGGCGGTCCTTACTTCTATTCCGGAAACATGATTGTTCTGGAACATGGTCATAACTTAACCACTGTTTACGCACATTTGGATAAAGTTAAAGTAAAACAGGGAGACAAAGTCAAACAAGGACAAGTTATCGCTCTTTCAGGAAAAACCGGACGTGTCACCGGACCGCATCTCCATTGGGGAGCCTCACTTAACGGTGTTCGTTTTCGCCCGGATTCTCTGTTGGACTTGCATAACAATAAATCTTGTCGGGATTTATAAAGCATTAACATTTTTGTTATAATCTGCTTTCAGTAATATAACTTGGGATACACACAGATGGCTACAGCAAATAAACTGCAAGATTTGGAGAATATGTCCTGCCTGATTGTCGATGATGACAAATTTTCGCGTACATTTATCAAGACAGCCCTCTATCAAATCGGCATAAAAACCATTAAGGAAGCGGCCACAGCTAAAGAAGCCGTTGAACAACTGGCCAACTACAAAATTGACATCATTTTTCTGGATCAGCAAATGCCGGATAAAAATGGCATAGAACTGGTTCAGGACTTAAAACGTTCTCCCAATAGCGGCATTGACAGGATTCCCATTATCATGATTACCGTCGATACCAAAGAGAAAACCGTCTTAGACGCTAAACAGCTCGGTATCCGTGAATATCTGGTTAAACCAATTTCACCGATTGCATTAAAAAAACGAATTTGTAATGTCTTCGGAATCAAAGACCATTAAAGAAAGAGTATCAAAGTGACTGATTTACACCTGATGTTATTGTCTGCCCTGCAGGGACTGACAGAATTTTTGCCGGTAAGCTCCTCCGGACATTTAATTTTGTTCTCCAAATTTACAACCTTTCCCGATCAAGGATTGGCATTGGATGTCGCCGTACACGTAGGTTCAATTCTTGCGGTCATAATTTATTTCTCCGAAACAATTTGGGAAATGATAAAAGGAGTTTTCAAAACCTGGTTTATTCCGAATTTCAAAAATCCGGGAAGCAAATTAGCATGGTTAATTATCTTCGGAACCATTCCGGCAGTTCTCGCGGGACTATATCTGGTCAAAAACGGTACCGAAGAACTGCGCAGTGCTAAACTTATCGGTTGGACAATGCTAAGCTTCGGAATATTGCTGTATATTGCCGATACAATCGGTATGACCATTCGCAAAATTGACCATCTAACACTTTTGGATGCTCTCTTAATCGGCCTGGCACAATGCTTAGCTCTCATTCCCGGAACCAGCCGCTCGGGCATAACCATCACCATGGGACGGTTTCTGGGATTAGAACGTCGCGACGCTGCCAAATTTGCCATGCTGCTGTCTATTCCGACCATTGCCGGTGCCGGCTTACTTGTCGGCTGGGAGCTATACCAACAAGGTGATATCGCGGAAATGATTTACGCTATGGATGGCATCACTTACTCATTTATAGCTTCTATCATTGCTATTTATATCATTATGTGGTGGTTGAAAAAATCAACATTCTTACCGTTTGTCATTTACCGCCTGTTTCTCGGCAGTTATTTATTGCTGGATTCTTATGGATATCTCGATAAATTTATAAAATAAACACTTGCATTTTATTTTGAATTAGGTTAAAAGAATATCCGTTATCGCAGCCCTGGTGGCGAAATTGGTAGACGCGCATGCTTCAGGTGCATGTTGCCTCAGGCAGTGGAAGTTCGAGTCTTCTCCAGGGCACCATAACAAAAGAACACCCCAACGGGTGTTTTTTTGTTATGGTGAAAAGAACTTGTTAGTTTGTGCCGCCGCGACAGCGTGCTAAACAAACGTTACAAGTACTTTGACCGAAGCAAAGTTAATTTTGCGATTAACGCAAAATTTACGTCGCAAGACCTAAAAACCCCCTCTCTAAAAGAGGGGTTTTTAATTGGTATTATTGACAGGAGCCCGAACTTCCAGAAGGAAGCTTGACAAGGAGAAGAAGCCGACGGAAGTATGCCGGTGAGGCTATACCGAGCGACGACGAAGCGACCGAAGTTTGTCTTCAAACCGACGGTCAATCTCCTCCATAAAAATTTACTAAATTACCCCTCCTTCATGGAGGTTTTTTTTATGGAATTTTATGAACAACTCGAACTTCCACTGCCTTTCCCATCAACCATGTTAGATTTGTGTATATCGCAAATCTATGAAGCATAACCTCCCTTAAAGCATATCTTTCAAATTCTATCAAATATTTACCTGCCGGCCCTTTAAAAATGCTGGAATAATAACTAAACCTATAATATACTGACATAGCTTCATTATAAGGAGGATTCCCCATGGAAACATTAAACACCACTGTAGAAGACCTTCGCGCAGAACACGCCCGCCTTGATACGCTAATTCGCGAAGAAGAATGCCATATCTGGAAAAATCTGATTAGAATAGAAGAGTTAAAACGGGAGAAGCTCCGTAAAAAAGACGAATTATTACGCCGCAACTTACAGGAAACTCATTAACAGCATTTCCTTTCTCAGTTAACGACTTCCCCTCATTGGTGAAGTCGTTATTTTCTTAGATAATTTACAAAATACTAACTTCTATATATTAAACTGTCATAAAAACAAAACGAAGGAAAAGAAAATGATAAAAAATCTTTCAGCCATTCTCTCTATTTTGGGTCTGCTGATTATCTGTAATACCGCAACCGCAGGAGTTCGTTCTATCGTCAGCGACAGCAGTAGTTCTGACGTCAGCTCATACAACCAGAATTCCGGCTACAGCTATAGCCATGAAGAACCTTCTTATGATATAAATCCGGAAAAACTCTGCCCTTCTGCCGGTTATAGCAAACGCGGTTGTCCATCGGGATATCGCCCGATTGGCGAATGCCCTTACGACAGCAGCTATTACGCAGGCTGTTGTTTAAGCAGCTATAAATATCGAGCAGAGGATTGCATTGCTGCCAATATGAAACCCAGTAAAAATAACTGCATGGGCTATTATGCTTGTGAAGCAAATCAATAAGAATAAAAAAAGAGTTCTGTAAAAACAGAACTCTTTTTTTATTCTTAGAAGATTCAACTAGAATCCTTCAGTATCTAAGCGTTTCCGCAGCTGCTTGCGCGCACGTCTGACAGCTTCAGCCTGACGACGAGCTTTCTTCTCAGAATTCTTTTCATGACAACGTCTCAACTTCATCTCACGAAAAACGCCTTCACGCTGCATTTTCTTTTTCAGAACTTTCAAAGACTGAGCTACATCATTACCGATAACAGTAACTTGAACCACTTAAATCACCCCTTTTCAATTTTATCTAAAGGTTATTGCACTAATGCAACTGAATTTGTAACATAAGCTTTCTGATTTGGCAAGAAAATTCTACCACACGACTTTATTGGAAATAAGCTCATAATAAAAAAGGTGGAAGCACCGGAATGTACACATAGTACATGAGGACACTTCCAACCTGCAATTTCTGTATTAGATGACCATTACACGTTAATTTTAGGCGATGATGTTAGGCATAATCCTTGCCTCAACTCTTTCAATTTTCTTTTTAACACCGGCGCGTAAAGAATTGAGCTGTTTAGCTTGAAAGAAATCAATAGTTTTATTACGGGTGACTAAATGGCGAATATCTGAACAAACACGACGTTCCTCAAGCTTTAACTCACAAAGTTGATGTTGCAGTTTATTCAAATTGTCTTTATTTAACATAAATCAGTCCCTTTTAAAAGAAGTAAAGAGTGAAAAAAAACTATGATAAAAAAATTTTTTGCTGGAAAATATTCCCTAAAATTTGTATTAGATTATACAGCAAATTTAAGATGAAATCAACAGTTATTTAACATTTAGGAGTTTTCTATGAGCAATACAAAAAAAATCGGCGTATTAACCAGCGGCGGCGACTGTTCCGGCTTAAATGCCATCATTCGCGCTGTTGTCAATGCCGCAGGCAAAAAAGGCTGGGAAGTCTATGGCATTTTTAACGGCACCGACGGCTTGACCGAAACCCCGATTCAATATGAAATTTTAACAGAACACAGCTTTTCGGATTCTCCTTGGCCTCGACTGAGCGGTTCCTATCTGGGCTCCTTAAACAAGGGCGTCAAAATGGACTCCTTGGAAGAAATGTCTGCCAAATTCGGCCGTGGCGTTAAAGAATTGGGACTTGATGCTATTGTCGTTATCGGCGGCGACGGCAGTATGAACATTTGCGGAAACTACTGCAAAGGTGCCGGAATCAAAATGGTTGGCATCCCCAAAACTATTGATAATGACACACCTATTACCGAATTTTCAGTCGGCTTTAATTCGGCAGTACAAGTCTGCATGGATGCTGTTGACAGCTTAAACCTGACAGCTCGTTCCCACCATCGCGCTTTAATTCTGGAAGTTATGGGCCGCGATGCGGGACATTTAGCAATGCATTCTGCCTTAGCTGGCCAAGCTGATGTTTGTTTGGTTCCTGAAATTCCTTACAAAATCGATTCTATTATCGAAAAATTGAAAGAAGTTAAAGCTTCCGGCCGTGACCATGCCGTTATTGTTGTCTCTGAAGGCATTAAAAATGAAAATGGCGAACACCTGGTTGGTGCCAAAAACCTGATTGGCGAAAAAGTTTACGGTGGTATCGGCGACTACTTGAGCGCAGAAATCAACAAACGCTATACCGAATTTCAAACTCGTGTTACTAGACTTGGTCACATCCAACGTGCCGGTGCTCCGACAGCATTTGACCGCACATTAGCAACAGTCTTTGGAGCCAAAGCCGTTGAATTATTGGACAAAGGGGAAACCAACCGCATGGTTATCTGGAAAGACGGTAAAGTCTCATCGGCCTCGATTGAAGAAGTTCTGCAAGAAGGCACAACATTACTGAACGTCAACAGCGATTATGTTACAGCTGCTGTGGCAACAGGAATGTACGTCGGCGAAGTAAAATAAATCCTTGCTTCAAAATAGTTAAGCCCCTCAATATGAGGGGCTTTCTTTTTAATATTTATCGTTATCCGTACTATCATCAACATTTAATGCTTCCGCACCGCATTCATCCCTAATACTATCTATGCTTGTTTTAAAACGGTTGCTGTTTAAATCTTTCTTTTCCGTACAATGGTTACAGCCAACCTGAAAAGTCAGCGGACCTGTTTTTGAGAGATTACCGGCATAAAGTACAGAATCTTTAAAAATACAAATTGTATTCTTACTGGCAACTTCAATTTCGCTGGGTTTCGTTCGAACTGACGACCTGCCGCTGACGCGCAAGCTTGATCCCTCCAATCTCAGCCATGTCTGCAACTGTAAGGTCGAGTTATTGCGAATTTTCAGATTTTTATATCGTTTTGAAAGCCCTTTGACACGCAAAGCAAACAAATTCGCCGTTGAATTGTCCATAATAAACTTGCCATCTCCCTCATAAATAGAAATCCCACTATACGGCATATTTAGTGTTGCTTTATTTTGTAAAACAACTACTGCTCCTTCATCATTATTCCTTAATAAAATCGGCACATTTATAAAGTCATGTGAGCCTCCATCCATAATTAACTTACCTTTACCGGTTAATTCAAAAAAATGCAGTGCTGTTCTTTGAGAATTGTCACCGTCAAGACGATTATAATAGTTGTTGGACGTAAAAGTATTATCACCTTTTAATTTCACATTATTTTCAATATTAATGTGCAATGAACCGAAACCTATCCAATTAAGCCACTCTTTATGACCAAGATTTGTCTCATCATGAGAAGTGCCTGAATTAATATCGGTAACATAAATATCACGCCATTCGCGATTTCCATGTACATAAGTATGAGCTTCATTAGAATTATTGTTATGATCAATAACTATGGTAACATTATCCAAATCACTGTCAAATACATCTAAAGCAGGCTTAAAAATCAATTTCGGCTTATTATCGGAACGACATTCTGAATAGTTGTCATATTTATTGTAAGCGGCCTCCCCGCGCAATGATGTATATCTATTCCCCAGCGGGTTAGACAGCAGATTATTGCCGCTAATGGTCAAATCACCTAGAACGGCACCAATAGTTCCTTTATAAAATAAATTACTGTTGACTTCCGTATACCCCGCATCTGCCAACCTGCTTTTGCAAGTGGGAATACATTTTTTATAAGAGCTGTCATAGGAACAAACATCTGTACTAACTGTTTCATATTTGGCACATCCGGCATTGCTGTAACCATGGTTTTTGCAGTATTTAGCCGGATCGATTTTGCAGGAATAATAATTGTTGTCACGCGGACAATAACTATCTATTACCTCATCCGCAGAACAGGGACTTCCTGAA
>CANDEX010000077.1 GCA_947383875.1 uncultured Azospirillum sp.
ATACGCCGGCCTTTATGCCGGTTGGTACTTGCGGTACGGTCAAGGCGATGATGCCTGAATCTGTGGCGGCAACAGGCGCGCAGATTCTTTTGGGAAATACATACCATTTAATGTTACGCCCCGGTGCTGATTTGGTTGAGAAAATGGGCGGTTTGCATAAATTTATGAACTGGGATAAACCGATTTTAACGGATTCTGGTGGCTTTCAGGTGATGAGCCTGTCCGGTTTGCGCAAGCTGACGGAGGAGGGCGTCGCTTTCAGCTCTCATGTTGACGGCAAAAAATATTTTCTCAGCCCGGAAGAATCAATCAAAATTCAGCATAAATTGGATTCAAACATCACCATGTGTATGGATGAATGCGTTAAGCTGCCGGCCACGCATGATGTGGTTAAAAAGTCAATGGAAATGTCCATGCGTTGGGCTAAACGCAGCCGTGATGCGTTTGTTGACCGCGACGGTTACGGAATTTTCGGCATTCAACAGGGCGGAGATTATGAAGATTTACGCGCTTATTCTGCCGAGAAACTGAAAGAAATCGGTTTTGACGGCTATGCAATCGGCGGTTTGGCTGTTGGCGAAGGACAGGAAACCATGTTTAAAGTTCTGGATTACGCGCCGGGAATGTTGCCGGAAGATAAACCACGTTATCTGATGGGGGTAGGGCGGCCTGATGATATTGTCGGCGCGGTGCTGCGCGGTGTTGATATGTTTGACTGTGTCATGCCCACCCGTTCGGGACGCACTTCTCAAGCCTTTACCCGCTTCGGAACGGTTAATATCCGCAATGCCCGCCATCGGGAAGATAACCGCCCGCTGGAAGAAGGCTGCGATTGCCCTTTGTGCAAAAATTACACCCGCGCCTATATTCATCATCTGCAAAAGTGTAATGAAGTGCTTGCCGTTATGCTGCTCACATGGCACAATATCCGCTATTACCAGCGGTTAATGCAGGGGTTGCGCAATGCTTTAGCAACGGACACCCTGCAGGAGTTTGCGCAAAAGTTTTATGCCGATCAGGCGGCAGGGGATATACCTGCTTTATAGGAAAGGATTTTGTTATGACCGAGAGTTGCGATATTGAAGAAGTTGTCAGTTCATTTGCTGAAGAAAACCGGCAGGAAGGTCTGCGCGTTTTTGTTGCCGGCGGCAACCGTCCCGGGAATGACCCGCTGTATGTGGAGGAAGCTTATAACCTTGGTCGTCAAATAATCAAATTGGACTTTAAATTAGACTTTGGTCTGTCAAACTCCGGTATTATGGGAGCTGTGGCCCGCGGCGTTTTGGATGGTTGGAATAAGAAGAAATGTAAAGAAACGCCGATTCAAGGTGTAACCACCCAAATCTACTACAATCTTTATCCTCATGACGATGCGATTATCAGTCAAATTGAAGATGTCATTCTGGCTAAAACGCTGGAAGAACGCAAACAAAAGCTTCTCAATGCGGACTTTGTGGTTTTTGCGCCGGGCGGAGTAGGAACCTTGGATGAATTAGCTTATGATTGCGTGGCTATGCAAGATGGTTTTCTGCCGATAAAACCGTTTATCCTGTTTAACATTGATGGCTATTTTCATCATTTGGTTGAATTTCTTAAAGCTATTGCCGCCAAAGGATTTGCTGATCCTATGCCGTTTATCATCGTCGATGACAGCAGCGAATTGAGCACGGTTTTCCGATTGTTAAAATTGCGCTATAAGAAAGGTAAAACCACCTCAGAGGTCTATGCTGCTACCCGTCAATTTATCTATGAATTGCCTTATTTCTTAAAAAGAAAGCCTGACAGTTCAGTTCACGTTGAGGATATTCTGGCCGAAGTTGAGGAAATAGAAACAAACGGCACGTTGGAACAAAAACAGGAACTGGCCAATGAAATCGAAAAAGCCTATCTTGAAAAAGAGATTGAACGTATGTATGACCGCTTGGCCAAAACCGGGAGAGATACCTCAATTGTCAGTGAAAAACTGACTAATCTCAAAAAACGCAAAAAGGCACATGGACTTCCTTTAAAATAATAATTTAAGATGGAAAATTCAGTTCCCAAATTTCTCTGGCGTTATGCGCGCAAATTAAAATGGCTTTGTCTGTTGATGATAACGGTAATGCTGTGCGGACAATTATTCAGCCGCTCCACCAACTGGGCCAGTGCGCAGATTGTTGAAACCATTTCTCAGGGAAGCCCCGGTCAAGAAACATTGCATTTAATTATCCGTTATTTGCTGTTAATCTTTTTCTGCTTCTTTATGCAAAGCGTGCTGATGGTGTCAATTCGTTTTCTGGACATGAAATTCATGCCCTATTACATTGGCAAAATGTCACAGGATTTGTTTTCTTGGGCTCATAAGCATTCAACATCCTTTTTTGCGGAAGAAATGGCGGGGAATGTCGCCGGAAAAATTAAGACTATTCTCAGCAACAGCGAAACCTTATATTATCATGTGATGCAGGGTTTTCTGATGCCTTTACTGAGTTTTTTGACGGCTTTTGTATTTATCGGAACAATAAGTTGGTCGCTGGTTCTGTGGCTTAGCCTGGTGTGCTGCGTTTTCGCTTTTGTTCAAATCCGTATCCGCGGCAGCATTGCCCCCTTATCTCAGCGCAAGGCCAAATTAATGTCAGAATCCAACGGTATTTTGGTGGACAGTATCAGTAACTCTGATTTGGTTAAAAATTGTGCGAACTTTTTCTATGAGCGGCGGCTATATTACAATTCCGTCCGTCAGGCGTTGAAAGCCGTGCGTAAAGAAGTCAAACGCAGTGCCGGTGTGGATGCTTTGTCCCGTGTTATTAATGACTCGATGATGATTAGCTTTTATCTGCTGACCGTTTACTATTGGTATTATAAAAATCTGAATGTCGGCGATGTCGTTTTGATTTTATCTTTAATCTCCTCCATGTCGCAGGCGACGATGCACCTGGGATTTTTCTGTACGAATTTTGTTATGTTTGTAGGCGGCATAAAAGACGGCTTGGATTTGTTAAACAAAGACTGCGATGTCAAAGATATAAACGAGGCGATGGCGTTGAATGTCTCAGGCGGGGCTGTTAAATTTTCGGCAGTTTGTTATCATTATAAAACGTCAAAATCTTTATTGTCGGATTTTAATCTTTCAATAAAACCAGGAGAAAAAATCGGTTTGGTCGGCCGCTCCGGAGCCGGAAAATCTACGTTGGTTAAGTTGCTGTCGCGCTATTATGATGTTCAAGGCGGAGAAATTACCATTGACGGGCAGAACATCGCCGGCGTGACACAAAAATCTTTGCGACAAAATATCGCGCTTATTCCTCAAGACCCCAGTCTGTTTAACCGCACGATTATGGAAAACATCCGCTATGGAAATATCCACGCGACGGATGAAGAGGTATATGATGCGGCACGCAAAGCGTATATTCATGATTATATTATGACGTTGCCACAGGGATATCAAAGTAAAGTCGGAGAAAGGGGCGTTATGCTTTCCGGAGGAGAACGGCAGCGAATTGCTATCGCTCGTGCTATTTTGAAAAATGCACCGATTTTAATTTTGGATGAAGCGACTTCAGCATTGGATAGCGAGAGCGAACATTATATCCAAGCAGCATTACGGGAGTTAATGAAAGGAAAAACAGTCATTGCGATTGCTCACCGTTTATCCACTTTAAAGGAAATGAATAAAATCGTGGTCATGGATAAAGGGAAAATCATTGAAAGCGGCAGCCATGCCGCGCTACTCCGTAAAAAAGGCGCGTATTATAATTTCTATACCATGCAGTCATCAGGTTTTCTGCAACAGGATGGCAAATAAAAAAACACCCCTGTTTCAGGGGTGTTTTTTATGTCTTTATTTTTTGTTTGTATTAACAACGGGGGGCATTGTACGATTTTCTGCCATAATTTCCGCTAAACGAGCCTTACCGACGCGATCGTAATCATAGTAAAAAATTAACTCGCGTTTGTTAATAGTGCTGGCGTCAATAGCGGCCTCGGGAATACCCCAGATTACAGAAATAGGCCAGGTCAACAAGTTAAGAAAACCATACAGATAAAAACTGCTGTCTCCCGCATCTCCTGCGGCCAGATAGAAGTTGCCGAAACCGGGAAGAATATTCAAAGCTCCGGCGGCAACCGGATTGGCAGGACGTTCCCAGTGGCTCATCGGGTGATCAATGGTAATACCTTCGGACTTAAGTTCCTGTAAGCGGGTTTTTTCCGCATGAGTTAAAGAAGTGCAATTGGCAAGTAACGCAGTGGCAAACATTATAGACAAGAGTTTGTTCATTTTAGTCTTCCGTAAATTTAGTGAAAATAATAGATTAATCAAATAATCTGACAAAATAATAACCAACCCTCAATATAAATGCAACATTTATTTGTGATGATTTCTTATTTTTGCAATTTCAACGTGTCAATCAACGCCATGACGGAAGCAAATTGCTCAAAAGCTTGATTAATCATTGCCCGTTTGGTGGTGCGAGAGAAAAGAGAAGATACCTCAAACATATTTTGATTGGTTTCAATGGCAATCAGTAATTTATTGTCAAAGAAACTAAACTGGATGGTTTTGCCATGGAATACTTTCTTGGCTTTCAACATTCTCTCCATAAAAGCGGTGGTCAGCAGATAGCGTGCTTCAATTTGATTATCTGAAAACACTTCAAAATGCTTTTCAAAAACCACATCCTCCAATTTGACTCTTTCCGGACGTCCTATTTTCTTAAAGATGTTGAATATGCCGCAGTCTTTAAGAACCACGGTTTTTCCTTTAAAATCTTTATTCATTTCCAGTTGGATAATGATACCCTCAAAAACTTTAACATCATGAGAACCGTTTTTGGTGCGAACCCTCTTATAAAGCTTTTGTTCGCTGATAATCATGTTGACATCATGATAACATCCTTGAAAATAATCATCATTATCTTTGCTGTCATAAGCAGGAAGAATATTGGAGGTTGTTAAGGTGCTTTCCGGCAGAGAGGCCCCGTGCTGATAAATAAAATTTCCCCAAAATGCGGCGAAAGTCTGCATAATATCAGCTTTAACATCAAGCTTGAACGATGTGATTGGAGACTGGCAATACAAAAAGGTAATAATAACATAAAATGCCAGAGCATACATTGTATATTTTGTAGCTTCTCGGCTTTCGGCCACATATTCGCCCCAAAAACTATGCCAAAACAATACCAGTAGTAAAGGGATAAAAGCTCCTGTCACCAGCAACCGCCGTATAAAAGTGCGTAATTGTTTTTGCCTCTCATCTTCCAGTTTGGCAAATTTATGCAGTAAATGACAGTTATAATACTCGTCAAATTTGGCTTTAAGGTCTTGCATTATTTAAAGTAATCGCTGCTTTTAATTTCTTTTTTTGCTGCTTCTTCAGCTTCAAAATAGGGCATATCCGCTTTAATGTTCAGCATGGCGGCAATGATGCTGCTGGGAAAAATTTCAACTGCGTTTTTAAGATCGTTGACAGCGGAATTGTAAAACCGACGCGATGCTGCAATATGCTCTTCGACATCATTCATGCTCTGCATGGCTTGCAACATCGTTTGATTAGATTTCATATCCGGATAATTTTCAACTGAGAGATTGAATTCTTTCAATTTGCCTTCCAGCAAATGTTCATTTTTGATTTTTTCTGCCGGATTATCTTGAAAGGAACTTTCCATAGCAGTTGTGCGCAGTTTGGTAATTTCTTCCATGAGTTGGCTTTCGTGCTCCATAAACTTCGCCGCCATGGTTAAAAGGTTAGGGATGAGATCATAACGTTTTTTCAGTTGGACATCAATACCAGCCTCAGCTTCTTTGACTTTGTTTTTTTTGGTAATAACACCGACATAAATGATGTATAACGCAATAACAATAAGTCCGAAACCAATCCATAATCCTAAGCTCATCTGAAAACTCCTCTCTGTTTTTTAGATAGTTTAGGTCGAAAATATTAAATATTGTTAAATAGTTAGCAATATTTTCACCTTTGGCATTTATGCTGCGTTTAAGGAGAAAAATAATGCTGAATATTATCTGGACGGGATTTTTTCTGACGGCTTTTGTCGCCGCTGTATGGCAGAGTCTGGTAATGGGAAACTCTGCAATTTGGACAGAGTTGGTTCAGAGTACTTTTTCCTCAGCCAAATCAGCTTTTCAGATTTGTCTGAATCTTACCGGAATGCTTTGTTTGTGGCTCGGTCTGCTTAAAATTGCCGAAAAATCGGGGATAACGGATATGCTGGCGCGTGTGCTGGCACCTTTATTTCGCCGCATTATGCCGGAAGTGCCGTCAGACAGTCCCGCCTTAGGTTCTATTGTTATGAATATGGCGGCTAATGTGTTGGGGCTTGATAACGCCGCAACGCCAATGGGATTAAAAGCGATGGAGCAGCTGCAAACCCTCAACCCTCACAAAGATAAAGCCTCATCTGCGCAGGTATTGTTCATGGTCATAAATGCTTCGGCCGTTACCTTGATACCCATAACCATTTTGATGTATCGGGCTGAGTTGGGTTCTGTTAATCCTTCAGCTGTGTTTATACCGATTCTTTTGGCAACGTCGGTATCCACTCTGACAGGCTTTCTATCTGTGGCTTTGGTTCAAAAACTGAATGTCTTAAATAAAGTGGTTTTGGCGTATTTATTTGGATTTCTGGGAGTTATCGCCATATTGGCATGGTATTTTAATTCTTTGCCGGCGGAAGAACGTTTAACGGCTTCGGCTGTCTGCGGAAATTTCATTTTGTTTGCATTGATAACAACATTTATTTTCTGTGGATTACTGCGGCGGATAAATGTCTATGAAACCTTTATTTCCGGAGCTAAAGAAGGATTTGATATTGCTGTCCGCATAATTCCTTATCTGGTTGCTATGTTGGTTGCCATATCCTTATTTCGTGCATCCGGTTGCCTTGACTTGTTGGTGGCAGGATTTGAAAAGTTTTTTTCTGTTCTGGGAATGAATACAGAATTTGTTTCCGCATTGCCAACGGCATTTTTAAAGCCGTTATCCGGCAGCGGTGCGCGGGCGATGATGATAGAAACCATGCAAACCTATGGGGCAGATAGCTTTCCTGCCTTTGTATCTTGTATTGTCCAAGGTTCCAGTGAAACCACTTTCTACGTCTTGGCTGTTTATTTCGGTGCCGTTAAAATTACCAATGTTGGAGCCGCACTGCCCTGCGCTCTGCTTGCTGACTTGGCCGGAATCATTGCCGCTGTCTGTTTTGCTTACGCCTTTTATTAACTCAATATCTGATGTGTCATCTGAACAGTCATCATGAGGAACGTGTGGCGAAGTAATCTCGGTAGATAAATAAGACCAGTACCTTGCCGGACGAGGCGTTTTTTATTGCAAATTAACTTTTTTACCTTACAATCATTCTCGCAGTTCGGAGACGGATTGCGGAGTATCGAAACTCCTACAAGAAAAGAACGACTCCTTTTGAGGGGAGCCGGGGATATAAGCTTATGTCGAATAACCCGGACTGTTCTTGTACAGTTTCGAACTCCCCCACCTTTTTACAAAGGTGGGTTTTGTTTTAACCTCATGTCATCACGAGG
>CANDEX010000078.1 GCA_947383875.1 uncultured Azospirillum sp.
GTAAAAATTCTTCTCTGGAAATTTACAATTGATTTTTCTACAATCAGAAAAAACTCTTGAAAGTAAAATCATGACCATAAAAATTGAATATTTTCCGGTTTACTATACTAAATTATCCCACTACCGAGATACGACTTGTAACCTGACCTATGCTACGCCGGATTCTGCCTGCTTCGACATTTGTGCAGCATTAACTGCTCCGGTGAGCATTGCCCCCGGCGAAAGGATTAAATGCCCGACCGGAATTAAAATAGCGCCGCAAAACCCGTTCTGGTGCAGTATTAACGGTCGCAGCGGACTTGCCGCAAACCATGGAATTATTCCCATCGGCGGCATCATCGATACCGACTACCGAGGCGAAATCATGGTTATCCTGTTAAATACCAATCCGGCCGATGGCGAAACTTATACCATCAACCCCGGTGATAAAATAGCACAAGGCGAATTTCCGTTTCCTTATAAAGCCGACTTCCAGGAAATCAGCAATGAAGAATTTGACAAGCTGGCAACATCCCGCGGCAGCAATGGCTTCGGCTCTTCCGGCAGATAAACTTTTCTCCCGTCCAAACCATGAAAAAAACTCCCGCAGTTGCGGGAGTTTTTATTTATTTAAGCGGATTTGCTTTCCTTGGAAATAACATATTCCGGCTCGGCATTTTCATTGATAACCTTATCGGTTATAATAATTTCACTGACATTTTTCTTATCCGGAATATCATACATAATCTGCAACAGATTCTCTTCCATAATCGCCCGCAGACCACGAGCGCCGGTCTTGCGTTCAATAGCTTTTTTCGCAATTGCCTTAAGCGCTTCCTCGGTAATTGTCAGCTTGACCCCTTCCATCTCAAACAAAGCTTCATATTGCTTAACCAAAGCATTTTTCGGCTCTGTCAAAACGCGAACCAAAGCGTCTTCTTTCAAGTCATCCAAAGTGGCGATAATCGGCAAACGTCCGATAAATTCGGGAATCAAACCGAACTTCAGCAAATCTTCCGGCTGAACATCTTTCAATACTTCCCCGATGCTCTTTTCTTCCGGACTGCTGACTTTTGCGCCAAAACCGATAGAGGTTTCATTACCGCGCCGATTAACGATTTTTTCCAAACCGGCAAAAGCACCGCCGCAAATAAATAGGATATTGGTGGTATCGACGTGCAGAAATTCCTGTTGCGGATGTTTGCGCCCGCCTTGAGGAGGAACATTGGCAACCGTACCTTCAATAATTTTCAGCAAAGCCTGTTGCACGCCTTCGCCTGATACGTCACGCGTAATTGACGGACCGTCAGTTTTGCGGGTAATCTTATCGATTTCATCAATATAAACGATACCGCGCTGCGCTTTTTCAATATCATAATTTGCAGCTTGCACCAACTTCAAAATAATGTTCTCGACATCTTCGCCGACATAACCGGCCTCAGTCAGTGTAGTTGCATCAGAAATTGCAAACGGCACATCCAAAATTTTAGCAAGTGTCTGCGCCAACAATGTTTTACCGCTACCCGTTGAACCAATTAAAATCACATTAGACTTAGAAATTTCAACATCCTTATTAGTCTTCTGAGAATTCAAACGCTTGTAATGGTTATAAACAGCAACAGACAAAACTTTTTTAGCTTCATCCTGACCGATAACATATTGGTCAAGAAACTCTTTGATTTTTGACGGTGTCGGCAGTTTTTCCGGCGTAATTCCAGCTTCGGCTTTACGTTCTTCCTCAAGCTCGTCAGCCACAATATTTATACAGACTTCAATGCATTCGTCACAAATATACACACCTCGACCGGCAACCAGCTTTTTCACTTCTGCCTGGCTTTTTCCGCAAAAGGAACAATGCAGCATCTCTCCGTTATTTTCTTTTTCGTCACTCATCGTTTCATCCTATTTAATATCATTACGAGAGGTTACAATCTGGTCAATCAAACCAAATTTCAAAGCTTCTTCCGGGGTCATAAAATTATCGCGATCCATTGCTTTTTCAATAACCGATAATTTCTGCCCGGTATTTTCGGCATAAATCTGATTCAGGCGCTTACGCATATCCAAAATTAATTTAGCTTGAATTTCAATATCTGTCGCCTGCCCTTTAGCACCGCCTGACGGCTGGTGAATCATAATTTGAGAGTTCGGCAGGGAGAAACGTTTCCCTTTAGTACCGCCGGCTAACAGGAAAGACCCCATAGAACAAGCCTGCCCGATACAAATCGTTGCCACATCACAGCTGATGTATTTCATTGTATCATACATTGCCATACCGGAAGTAATTACCCCGCCCGGAGAATTAATATACAGGGAAATATCCTTTTTGGGATTTTCAGATTCCAAAAACAACAACTGCGCGCAGACCAAAGAAGAAATATCATCATTAACTTCCCCGGTCAGAAAAATGATTCTTTCCTTCAACAAACGGGAATAAATATCAAAAGAACGTTCCCCTCTTGACGTCTGTTCAATCACCATCGGCACTAATGTGCTGTTGTATATTTCCAAAGGATTTCTCTCAGTCATCATAACTTCCTTATCATAATAAACATTTTAAAACTTACACAAGTTTACATAGATATAATCAATAAATTATTAATAACCGCCTTTTAATCTTCGCGACGGGTCGTTTCATCCACAATATATAAAGGCCTGCGTTTCACCTCTATAAAAATTTTAGCCATATATTCGCCTATAATGCCTAAAGACAGCAATTGTACGCCGCTGAAAATCGTAATGACAGTCACCAATGACGCCCACCCGACCAGAGTTTTGCCATGCGCCCAGCCATACATAAGATAAGCCATGAAAATCAAGCTGAGAAAACAAACGGCAAACCCGGTAAAGGTCACCAAACGCAAAGGCACGATTGAAAAACTGGATATCCCGCTCCACGCAAACCCCAACATTTTCATCAACGGATATTTAGTTTCTCCGGCTTCTCGCGCCTTACGGTCATAATAAACTTTATCATATTTAAAACCAACCAAAGGCACCAGCGCCCTCAAAAACAGATTGCGTTCCGGAAACTCTTTTAACTGGTTGACAGCTCGCCGTGTCATCATGCGAAAATCCGCATGATTGTATACTATATTGACTCCCAGCAGTTTCATTAATTTATAAAAAGCCAATGCCGAATATTTCTTGAAAAACGTATCTGTTTGCCGGCTGTCCCGCACACCATAAACAATATCGCACCCGGAATTAATCTTTTTTAGCATTTCGCGAATTGCGCAGCAATCATCCTGCAAATCTGCATCTATGGTAACGTATATATCAGCCTCGCATTCATACATCCCCGCAATAATTGCTTTTTGATGTCCAAAATTGCGCGATAAACTGACACCGTAAAAAATCTTATCTTTTGCCGCGGCCTGCTGAATAAGTTCCCATGTTTTATCCTGACTGCCGTCATTCACCAAACAAACGACACTGTCCCTGCTGACTTCTTTGCGTTTAATCATCTCCGTTAACAAACCGCCGATAACCTGAAGCGTTTTAGGTAAAATCTCTTCCTCATAATAACAGGGCACAACGATTGCAAGTTTAGGTAATTTTTCAGCCATTTCTGCTCCTCATAAATAATTAACGCCATCTTTGAACATATTTTATCAATCCGGGAAATTTCACCAACAACAAACGTTTAACGTTAAACATTAAACGCGAACCGGAAAACCGCCTCTTTTTTTGTTTAAGAAATTTTTCATTGTTCTTTAGGGCATTCTTTTCTCCGGCTTTCACTAATCTTGTTTGGACAATAAACTGCATAACTTCGGAATATGCATCATCAGAAATAAATGCGGAAACTTCATCAGGAAGCTCTTTCAAACGGTGCGGCTGAAAACCGTCTGCCGGAAGCGTAGTCATTTTCCATGCTTCAATTACTAAACCCAAACCGCTTAAAAAAGCTACAAACGACTTTGCAGTAAAAAAACGCAAATGCGTTTTATCTAAAATCCCTAACTCCGTATATGTCCAATCATTAAGCAGCAAATTAGCTTTGATACTGGCATGGGCAATATTAGGTACGGAAATAATTAATTTTGCCTCCGGGGCTAACAGTTTTTTCAATTGGGATACGGCATATTCAGGCTTCATCAAGTGTTCCAAAACATCGGCGCAGACAATATAATCAAAATTATCTGCCAGCATTTCGGCCTGAAAATGATTCATATCCCATCTGTAAATTTTCTCATATGCCCCGGTTTGTTCGCTTGCGGCAGCATTCTCAGCTTCATATTCAATGCCCCAAACCCGGCAATTCTTTTTTTGAAGCAAACACCCCAAATCTCCGGCGCCACAACCAACGTCCAATACTCTGCTTTCCGGCCTAATCATTTCTGCCACAAGGGCAACGCTGTCATTATTATTCAAACAACTCCCATTATGGCTGTAAAGCATAAACTATCCCCAAACAACAAAAAAAGAATAAAAAATCAATATAATTTATATATAATTAGTATTTATTAATAAATCTCAAAAAAGCAAAAGCATTTTTTTATGTCCAATATAAAAGTTTCGGTTCTCATTCCTGTTTACAATGGAGCTCCTTTCTTAAAAGAAGCCCTAGACAGCATACTCAACCAAACTTTTACTGATTTTGAATTAATACTTCTTAACGACGCCTCTCCCGATAACTCTGAAGAAATCATAAAACAATACAACGACGACCGCATTCGCTATTATCGCAACAAAAAAAATTTAGGCATTTCTGCCAGCCGCAACAAACTTATGGATTTAGCTCAGGGGGAATATTGGGTTATTATGGATAATGATGACATCTCTTTACCATTCCGCCTGGAAGAGCAAGTCAAATTCATGGATAAACATCCTGACATCACAATGGCGGGAAGCTGGTGCGAATTGTTTAGCAGCAGGTCGGACAAAGGAATAATCAGCTACCTGAAATACTGTTTTTATAACCTCGGCTGGCTCTGGACTCAAAAAAATTTCCCTGACTGGAGCGATATGTTTCAGGGAAATCCTGTTATGCACACAACTTCGATTCTCCGCAGCAGCGACATAAAAAAACATCACATCTGTTATAATCAGGACTACTCTCCGGCAGAAGATTACGACCTCTGCCGCCAAATATTGGCTGCCGGATTAAAGCTGGCCAATCAACCCAAACTATTGGCCAAATATCGCTGGTTTGGCAATAACGTTTCCATTACCCGTCGTCCCGCCATGAAAATTGCCGACGCAAAAGTCAAATCTGATGTCCGGGCTGTTTTACACACCAAACAACCGCCTTACCCTTATTACAAAGTAATCTTACAAAAATTGCGATTAAAATTCTTAACGAGGAAATATTAATGCTGCAAGAACCTCTTTTCCAAGAAAACATATTGTCAACTATTCTCCGCAATTTTGATTTTTACCTGTTCGGTTCAAATTGGCTGCCTTATGCCTTAGGCCTACTAGCTTTACTAAGTTTAACCGTACTCACTCTCAAGTGGGCCGGAGCTGAAAAAGAAAATTATTTATTTCCGCCCCATCACATCCCTTTCAATCGCTACAATCAAAGCGGACTGTATTTCTGCCTGCTCTGCTTCGGCATATATGCTTTTAATGTTTTTTCTTTAGACAATACTCTGTTCAACAACTATGACTTGATGAGCGTAAATACAACATTTATTTTCGATAAAGGAGTCGCTGCTACCTATGCTAACGACAGGCTGGCCCCCATTTCCTTTTTTGATTTGAATTTTCTCTATGCCGTAACCCATAACTTTGCGCTGATTAATATATATGTCATTCTCAAACAAGCGCTGATATTATGGCTTTTATTTAATCTGCTTGATTATATTTCCATTAAAACCAGACTGTTGCTTATCGGTACAATAACTTTACTGCCGGCCGTATTCTGGGTAAATAATATTATTTTTCCCGAGCAAAACGAACTCATATTTTTACTTAGCAGTTTCATTTGTTTGCGCCGCTATACGCAAAAGCACCAATTTCGATACCTTTGGCTATATTGTTTCCTGGCCTTATTGGCCGTTTACACAAAAGAAACAGCCATAATCTTCTACTTCGGAATACTAATATATAATCTGCTGTATTACGTATTCCACGACAAAATAAATTATCATAATTTATTCCGCCCCTGGCTGATGGCTAAAGCTTTCCCGTTCGAATTTATAACATTTTTAATCGGCTTAAGTTTTGCTTTGTTTTACTTTCATACTGTCAACAGCATGAGTGAAAACGCCTATGTACAATTAAGGCAGAAACCATTATTTGATCTTATAAAATTATTTAAAACAGAAATTATCCTAACTGTAATTGCCTGGATAGTTTTCATCAAAAAACTTTTCAAAAAAGAAGATTTTTCCACTTTAATCAACGAAGCATTCCTCTGGGGAGCAACATCAATCCTTTTATTTCTGCTTTTTATCCTTAAAATGGACGCAGGAGTTCCTCATACTGCTCACAAAACCTACTATGCAGTTCTATGCAGCATTTTCAGCATCATCTATATTTCTTCAAATCTAAAAAATATCGCCTTATATATAATCTTTACAATTATAATCTGCTGGTCTTGTGCCACAAATTATTATTTTCATCACAAGGAAAACGGCGTTTACTACCGCCAAATCGCTGATTTTATGGCAGAAGAATTAACCAAAGAACCCCAAATTACCATTTCCTTTTTCAAAAATACAGAACCGTTGACTTGGATTTATGAAACATGGAGTTCAGCTTTTATGTATTATTTTCCAGACAAAGACATTACTTTCAAATTTCTATGGCTTAAAAACAGCCCAAAGGAAGATTTAGATTTATATGTATACCATCGCTACTACAAAGCAAAAAAATTAACTAAAATTTCGTCAGACATACTTGCCGCTAATGACTATTGCATCCTCAAAAAAAACAGCGCTCATTACCAAGAAAACAAACAAGACATCAGTAAGTTCACACCTTCACTTGTCTTCGAAAACAAAATTTTTGAGGTCTATAAGCTGAAATGAAAAAGTTATATAATACAATTAAATCTTACTGGTTTAAACTTCCCCAGCAGCTGCGCTTCATCATCGTCGGCGGGTTCAATACGCTAGCGGCTTATCTGCTATTTGTCTTTTTTATCAAAGTTGTCGCCCTGCCTTATCAAGCTGCAATTATATTTCAATTTTTTCTCTCAATTAACCTGTCCATTTTCAGTATGAAACACTGCGTATTTTGTTCGCATAACAGTATAAAAC
>CANDEX010000079.1 GCA_947383875.1 uncultured Azospirillum sp.
TGCCTGAACTAATTCTCCGGTTTCTAAAATGATTTTAGTTGTCGTTTCGCCGCAGGTTTCTGTTACCGTATCAAGGAATCTCTCGCAGGTATCTAAATTTCCGTCCAAGAAATCATGGTAAGGGAAAACGGCATCTATTTCATCTGCTCCGAATTTCAGAGCTTGTTTAATTTCATTACGAAGTTTGTTGATGTCAGTTCCGCCGTGAGGAAAGTTTACGACTGTAGCAATTTTGACCGGTGTTTTTTTTAGTTTTTTTTTCGCCAGAGCAACAAATTGCGGCCATACACATACTGCGGCAACATGACCATAAGGCGTTTCGGCTCGGGCGCATAAATCTTCAATTTGATATTCGGTGTCGTGCTCTCCCAAAGAGGTGAGATCAAGGCAGCTAATGAGAATTTTGGCGGCGGAAACATCATCCATTTTATATCTCCCGGATAAATTGTTTAATCAAGTTGGTGAGATTTGCTGCAGCTTTGTTGCCTTCACGCAAGGTTTCTTCATGGCTGGGAGCACTCTGATTCATTCCTGTGCCGTAATTGGTGATGACGGAGATACCAAGAACTTTCATGCTTGAGTGTACGGCGCAGATGACTTCCGGGACGGTGGACATTCCGACGGCATCGCCACCCAAAATTTGGAACATTTTGATTTCGGCAGCGGTTTCAAAGCAAGGACCCAAAGCCCAAAGATAAACGCCTTCGTTAAGGCGGATATTTAGATTTGCGGCTATTTGGCGGGCTTTGTCACGAAATTCGGCGGTATACGCGTCGGCCATTCCCGGAAAACGTGGTCCTAGATTATCGTCATTGGGGCCAATGAGGGGATTGGTTCCGGCAAAGTTAATGTGGTCTCGGATGAGCATCAATGAACCGGGCGCAAAGTTTGGGTTAAGGGAACCAGCAGCATTAGTGACAATCAGGTTTTTTATACCCAGCAACTGAAACGCTTTGATAACAGTGTTAATAACTTGAGGATTATGTCCTTCATAGAGGTGAAATCGCCCCTGCATACAAAGTACGTCGTGACCTTCAAGATTACCGACAATTAAACGACTGCCGTGTCCCTGAACAGTGCTTTGCGGAAAGCCGTCGATATCAGCATAATTGATGATAACGGAATCATTTATTTCTTCGGCCAGAGCACCTAATCCGGAGCCGAGGATGATGGCTGTTTCCGGATGTTTGTGACCGATGCGGGCGCGGATTTGTTCAGCAATTTTGCGTATCATTTTGATAACTCCGATGCAGAGAATGCAAGAGGCATAAGGTCAGACAAGCTGAGCGTTTGCTGCACTCCTTTGAGGTTGGCTAGGTGTATTAATGTATGTGTGTCGGCAAATTCGGCAATGCGTTGCAGACAAGCTCCGCAGGGTTTTATCAGTTCCTTGCTGTCTGCCAATATCAGAATTTCTTTGATTATACGGCTGCCGCCGGCAACCATGGCGGCAATCGCTCCGGCTTCGGCGCAGGTGCCGCAAGGGTAAGAGATGTTTTCGACATTACAGCCGGCATAAAGTTTTTCATCCTCGCTTAAAATTGCTGCGCTGACATGAAATTCGGAATAAGGCGCGTAAGCTTGCTCAAAGCTATTTCGCGCGGCGGCATATAAATCGGAAACGGTAATCATCTTGTCTCTTTTCCTTAAAAGCTTTGTTAATGATTTTAGGTTTATACTATAGGAAAATTGTTTAGATTTAGCAAAGATTATTTTATCTGTTCACATATTCGCAGGAGAACGCGCGTGAAAAAATTATGGTTAATTTTAGGTGCCGCCATTATTCTGGCTCTTGGCGGGATATCCGTTTATATCTCAATGATTGATTGGAATCAGCACAAGGATAAAATTGCTGCTCAGTTTAATGATATTACCGGAAAACGCGTTGTTTTTGACGGGCCGGTCAGTTTTACGCTTCTGCCATCACCCAAGTTGACGGCAACAGATATTAAAGTCTTTAATCCGGTCGGGACGCCCGAAGCGGAAAAACCTTTGGCAACGATTAAAAGTTTGATTGCAAATTTGGCTCTGGGGCCTTTGCTGCAGGGAAATTTTGAAGTGCAGATGATGTCTTTGATGGAACCTGAAATGTGGGTTAAAGTTATGCCGGAAGGTAAACTGAACTGGCAAACCCCAATGACGGATGAGCAAAGAAGTAATTTGGAAAATGTGGATGTTGCGTTGGACAGTGTGGTTGTTGAAAAAGCCAAAGTTAATTTTGAAGATGAAAAACACGGGATTAATACGCAGCTTGATAATCTGAACGGTGAGATTATTGCAGAAAGTGTTTTTGGTCCGTATCGCATTGAGGGGAGTTATGTTAAGGGGCGTAATCCTGAGGGGTTTGCTATTTCGTTGGGACAGTTTTCGGAAAGTTTTGCTACATCGGTTAATTTTGTGCTGAATCAGCCTGCATCACAGTCTTATCTGCGTTTTGACGGGACTATTTTGCTTAAAAATGATGCTATCAGCGGCAATATCATTGTCGAATCGAATAAATTTAAAGAGTTTTTTGACAGTACTTTTCCCAATCAGGTCTTGGATGAAGATTTGGATTATCCGCTGGCGATGTCTTTGGAGCTTGATACAAATAAAACCAAAGTCAGTATGTCGAATATTGTCGTTAAGTTCGGAACTTCTGCCGGTGCCGGAAATATTTTAATTCCTTTGTTTGAAAATGAATTTGCCATAGACGGAAGTGAGCTTGAAGAACGCCGGAAAATAGAAATGGCGTTTAATATGACGGATTTGGATTTGACCCCTTGGGTCGCGTTATTGAAAAAGGCGGTTGTCGCGCAGAGTGATCCCGAGGCTGTTTATGAACCTGATTTTGAATTTGATGTGTTGGCGGATTTAAAAGCCATTAAAACAACGTATAATAATCAAACTATCCGCGATTTTGCGCTGAGTGCGGATTATATTAACAACAGTTTGGGTATTCGTGAATTGAGCGGTGTTTTTCCGGGAGAGACACAGGCCAGTATCAAGGGGGATATCTTCGCTAATGATGATGAGTTGGCCTATAATTTAAACACGGAATTAGCCGGTAACGATACATTGAAGTTTATGTCTTGGCTAGGGTATGACATTACACCGGTAGCACAGTCGACTTATCGGCGTATGGCCGGTAAAGCCAATATTTCCGGAACATTGAATAATATCAAAATTTCTCCGTTGGATGTAACCCTAGATAAAACAGTTGTTAAAGGTGAGGCCGGTATTGTTCGCGGTGCGCGTCCGCAATATTATTTGGCTCTGACATCAGACAGTATTAATTTTGATAATTATTTGCCCGGATTGCCGAAAGAACAGGCAGACAAATCATTTAAAGAACGGCTGCGGTATCGTTTTGCGCAGCTTGCCGATCTAAATGATGTTGATATTGATTTTCGCGGCACATTGGATTTGGGTATTTATGAAAATACGCCATTTGAAAACAGCGAGTTGTCATTTAAAACCGCTCAAGGGGTGATGGATATCAATAAACTTTCTATCGGCAGTGTTGCCAATGCTTCGGTGACGGCTGAAGGTCAGGTAAGCGGTTTTGGAAAAGAACCTCAGGCAACTAATTTGAAATACAGTGTGGAAACTAAAAATTTAGATTCTTTTTTGAACAAGTTTGAATTACCTAAGCCTAATATTGATTTGAAAGATATGCAGCAATTTCGCTCTCAAGGAATTATTACCGGCGGGTTTGATAAGGCTGCCGTTAATACGGTTTCCAGATTGGGAAATATTGATTTCAGTTACAGCGGCAGAATCAGTAATAATGAGGAAGGTTATTTACTGAATGGAGAGTTGGAACTTAAGTCTCCTGATTTTGTTAAATTAGCAAATGCGTTGAATTTTGATTATCACCCTAAAGGATATGCTCTGGGGTTGTTTAATTTGAGCGGGCATATTGCCGGGAATGAAAACATCTTTAAATTGACCAATATGAATGCTTTTGTCGGTGCAAATAATTTTCAGGGGACTTTGTGGGTTGATAACAGCGGTGCCAAAACGAATATTGTAACCGAGATGGATATTACCCGATTTGAACCGGAAAGATTCTTTTACAGCGGCGGGACAAATAATGCAGCAGCGATTCAGCCGGCAGCGGCACTTCGAGCAGAAGCCGGAAGTGAAAAGGTTGATTTTCTGGCTAAACCGTTTTGGGATAAGAAAAGGTTAAACTATGATTTTTATAAAACCTTTACATTGACCGGAAAATTTAATATCGGTGATTTGGTTTGGAATGGCTATAATTTCAGAAAAGCGTCCGTTTCGGCAGATGTACGGAATGATAAAATCAAAATAGGCAGTTTTAATGCATTGCTGAATGACGGGACGGTTACTGCTCAGGCAGAATTGACGTTGGAAGATAATAAACCGGAATTGCAGCTTAGTTTTAACGCGAGTAATCAGGATGTTGCCGGAAATTATTGGAGCGGTGAGGTTTATGGTTTGCGTTCCGGAAAGTTTAATGCCTCAGGTAAAGTGACTATGCCTGCTTATTCTGCGGATGATATGTTGCTGGGGGCAAACGGAGAAATATCTTTAGATGTTTCTCGTCCGGTGGTTAAAGGTTGGGATTGGTTAAAACTGATTGAGGATTTACGGCAACGTGATATTTCCGAAGGTTTGGCTAATTTGGCGCAGGAAAGTTTACACAGCGGTGAAACGGTATTTGACAGTTTTTCGGGTAAATTTGTTATAGGAAAAGGTCAGGTACGTCTTAATGACGGAAAGTTTGTTTCTTCCAAAGTGTTGGTCGGTGTTGAAGATGAAAGTAATTTGGAAACATGGGATATGTCTGCTAAGTTTTCTGCCTCCTTGCCGGAGCTTTCTTCTATTCCGCCTTTCGGATTTACCATGACCGGGTTAATGAGTACTCCGGAGTTGGTTGTGGACGTGAAGCCGATTACGGATATTTATGATACCAAGAGGGCAAAGGAAGCTGCAGACAAGCAAGCGGCCGAAGAGGCAAGGGCCGAATATCTGCGCCAGCTTATGGCTGAACAACAGCAGACAGCACAACGGATTAAAAATCAGTTGGATGCCGAAGTGGCTGCCGTGTATGATGTCAGAAACGCAGAAGCTGTGAGCGAAGAGGCTAAAAGCCGTTATGCCGGTATTAAGGAAGAGTTGGATAAAACTTCCAGCGGTATAGAGGAAATTTTTACATTGGGATTAACGCAGGAGTTTGACGAAACATTGCCGCAGGCTTTGGCTAAGCGTAATGAAGTTTATGGTGCGAAAGTTCCTCAGCTTAAAGAACGGTTACAGGCTGCGTATGTCGGAGATTTGAAATATCAGATTAATGATCTGTATGGTCAAATCAGTGATATTTATAATAACTCTAAGGAGAAGTCTAACAACTATCGTGATCAGTATGTGGCATTTCCGAAACGTTTGGCTAAAATAAAGACAGATTACAATCTTGAGGCTGACAAGTTGGTAAATCAGCTTAAACAGGATATTGAAAACAGTCTGTTAGTTATAGACAACAGTAATTCCGAAACAGCCAAGGAGTATATTGAAATTCAAAATTCTTCAGACGGCAAGGTTTTGGGTGAGTTTTTGGCAAAACTTAAGCCGGCTTTGGACGAAGTGAAAAAAGAAGATAAAGTGCTGGATGAAAATATTACTCGGTTGTTGGAGTATGCGGAGGAATCCGTTGGATTGGAAGAAGAAGCATATCAGGCACGGGTTAAGGCGGCCGAACAGGCTAAAAAGGTTCAGGAAAATATCGGGAAAATTTCAGCTTCAACAGGCGTTAACAAGACCATTGTACGTGATATTGAAGATATTGAAAAATCAGAAAAGCATCAAAATGACGAACCGGTGAAAGTTTTAGACTTTTCGAGAGATAAAAGTTCCGGAAGTGTGAATGTCCATAAGGAAAACACCAGAGAACAGTCCACGAGCGTGTCGAGAGATGAGGGTGTGGTTCGAAAGGCAACGGGAAACATTACCAAGGCCAGCGGAGTTATTGTTAAAAAATAGTTGTTAAATATGGGCTATTAAGCTTGTCGAATCGGTTTTTTATGCTACAATCCCGTGCATTGTTTGAGATGTAATTATTTTTGGAGAAAATTGATGCGTAAGAAACCAGAGGTGTGTATTCTTCCTGTTGCCGGATTGTCAACCCGAAATTTGCCTGCGACGAAAGCTCTTCATAAAGGTTTTTTGACTTTGCATAATTTGCCGATTATTCAATATGCGGTTAATGCCTGTGCTGAAATCGGTATTAAAGAAGTGGTTTTTATATATAGTGACCAATCTTGTAAGCATTTATTTGAAACTTATTTTTCACCGTATCCTTGGTTGGAAAATCATTTGAAGGAAAAAAACAAGCTTGATTT
This sequence comes from uncultured Azospirillum sp., assembly GCA_947383875.1. The sequence continues at coordinate 6,348 of CANDEX010000079.1, forward strand.
ATTGGAAGCCGTTAAAAAAGTTATTCCTGAGGGGATGAAGTTTTCTTTTGCGGAACAATCAGAACCCAAAGGCAATGGACATGCTATTTTGATGGCTAAAGATATTGTCGGTGACAGAGACTTTGTTGTTATGTGGCCGGATGATGTCTATGTTAATCTGCGTGGTGACGGTGTCTTGAAGCAGCTGCTGGATATTTATGAGACCGAAGGCGGAATGGTTGAAAATATTATGGAGTTTCCACGGGAGCAAATGGTAAGATACGGAGCTTTAGTTGGTGCAGTGCGCGATGGGCGTGTTGTTCGTGCCAAAGGATTGGTTGAGAAGCCTGCGCTGGAGGAAGTTCCTTCCAATTATGCCAGTATGGGGCCGTATATTCTGCCTAATGAAATTATGCATATTTTACCGGAAGTTCGTAAAGGCAATAATGGTGAAATTAATTTGACTGATGCAATGGAGTTGGCTGCGCAAAGAGGAATGAAACTAACAGGCGTTTTGTGTGATGTTTTGCGTTTTGATTGCGGAACCAATAAGGATTTGGAACGCTCAAATATAAAATTGAGTTTAATGAAAGATCCTGATTTGAGGGCTTATGCGTGTGAGCTGTTAAAAACAATGATGATTTAGTTGTTTTAGCTTTTTTCTTATTAAGGCGGTATAAAGTTTTCTTTGTGCCGCCTTAGTTTTTGAGCGACAGATTATTACTCTCCGAAATATCTACTTCATATAGACAAACCCAAACCCGCCCCTTATTAATGATTGA
>CANDEX010000080.1 GCA_947383875.1 uncultured Azospirillum sp.
ATCAATAGCTTTGTTAATACCTTAATAAAGATCCCCGGTTTTCCGGGGATTTTTTTGTTATCGGCATATAAAAGGAGGGCTTATTTTATCCTGTCCCAACGTTCGAGAGGGGCGACATTTTGTATCCCCACCCGGCAGGCACAACAATAAGCTGACAAAATAAAAGAAAATGTCACAAAAGATTAAATAAAAATTATTCTTTTTAATGTTAAACTCAAATATCACTGGTTATGGCGCAAAAAAAGAGGATGCAATGGTTAAATTAAATGAAGTCTTGTTTTCAGACATTTATATCACCCCGGAAAAAACGGCTTATATTCCGGACAATGTAACGGAAAATGGTTTAGAAGTTTTAGAAGCAGAGGATTTCAACGAGTTTTTTGAGCTGGTTGAACAATCTTGGGATGGAAACACTCCCAGCTATTCTGTTATGTTTGATGGTATTTTCTATCGTGTTGAACGGAGTGTTTCCATTTACGGAGTTCAATACTGTGCTCGTAAAATGCCTAAGCAGGTGCCGCCATTTAACAGTCTTGGTTATCCGACGGAATTAGCTCAATATTTATTGTCTTTAAGTAATGCTTCCGGGCTTATTCTTTGTGCCGGTCCGACGGGTGCCGGTAAAACAACGACTGTTTCCAGCTTGTTAAAAGAATATCTGACGATGGAAGGCGGTTTTGCCTATACCATTGAAGATCCTACCGAAATGCCGTTGGATGGTGTCTATCATTCTCTTGCCGGCGGTCTCGGGCTTTGCAAACAAACTCTGCCACCCAACGGTTTATGGGGGGAAGGCTTGAAATCAGCTTTACGTTCTAAACCGCGTTTTATTATGGTTGGTGAGATTCGTACGCCTGATACGGCCAGCGAAGTCCTTCGTGCCGCAACTTCAGGTCACTTAGTTCTATCCACCATTCACGCCAATAACATCACTGATGCCATCAACTCTGTGGTTAAATACGCCTCCTCAACAGCCATGAGTGAAGAACTGGCTTACGACCTGTTTTCTCGCGGTATGCTGGGCGTATTACACCAGACTTTGGGCGGTGTTAAAAGCAAAAAACCGATGGTCAGTTATTTGTTTACTAACCCGGATTCGACCAAAGGTGACCAAGTACGCGGTATTATTAAAGGCGGTAAATTGAATTTGGCTACCTCTATCGAAACCCAGATGACACGAATGAAACGCGGTAAAAATATCTTCCCTGATTTGTAAGATTATTTAATTAATCCCTCCCTTAGCTATAAGGGAGGGATTTTAATAAGCCGCTGCTGACGTGGATTATTCATTGCATCGCTCCTCGGCATGACCGGGGGGTTATATTTAATCCCAAGGAAATACGACCCAAATATCAGGAATATCTTCAACATAAATATCTGCGAATGCGGCACCTTGTTTTTTGGCATAAACAGCAGCCAATGTTGCTTTCGGGAACATCGGACGCAATAACTTAAAGGTTTTACCCGTATCGGACAAATCATCAATAACCAAAGTTTTTTCATCAACATCCCCCACAGAAGAGTGAATGGTTATCTCATCATCTGTCCGCTGTTTGTCTCCATCATAAGAGCTCATATTGACAACTTCAACATTACGGATGTCTAATTCATAAGCTAAAATTCCGGCGGGAATCAATCCGCCGCGACTGACGGCAATAATTTTATTATAATTCCCGTTTTCTTTTATTTTGTCAGCTAATTGTTTTGTATGCCGGTGGAATTCATCCCAGCTGATATAAAGTTTTTCAGGCATAGTCGTCTCTCATTGGTTATGTTTGGCCTTAATTTTATAAATATATTCGATAACATCATCGTTATCCCACTCGGCAGAGCCGCGAATACGTCCGATTTCCTGCCCATGACGATTTATCAACACGGTGTTGGGAGATGTAAAAATCCCCAAATCCGCAGATAAATCCCCTTTTTTATCAACATAAAAATCTAAATCCGGTGCGCCGTATTTTCGAAGAAATTTTTGTTGCTCCGCCATACTCCGCCATTCACTGGCCGGGGAAATAATAATGACTTTAATGCCGTTATCCGCAACCTTTTTGCTGAAATTATTAAGATTATCCAGCTCTCTGATACAAGGCGTGCAGTGACGAGACCAAAAATTAGCGACAACAAACTGATCTTTAAAATCCGTTAATTTATAGGCCTCCCCCTCTTCTGAATAATGATACATTTCACGCGACGGAAGCACGCGCGGTTCGTCAAAGACATTTACGGGGTTCGGACGAAAAATTCCGCCCCATCCGCCAAGCAGTATAACCGCCGCCCATATATGTATGTATTTTTTTATCATCTGCCTATTAATAACTGACTTTTAGGTTTTGTAATTCGGTTGCTTTGAGAGTATAAAATATATAATTGCTTATCAGACAACAAAAAGGTTAAAAAATGAAAAATTTTTACAAATTAATCATGTTGCTGTTGATGGCACTATGTGTTTTGGAAGTCAGCGGCTGCGGTAAGATGTCAAATCCTGAACCGATTGAAGGCAGCGGTTATCCGCATAAATATCCACGGCATTAGAAGGAGCCCTTATCATGTCAGGTGACGATAAATTTGTAGACGAGATGATTCCCTATGTGGAATTTGCAGACAATGCTAACGAACGCACTCCATGTGTGCTGGTTTTGGATTGTTCGGGCTCTATGCGCGGCGAACCGATAAAACAGCTGAACGCCGGATTAAAAGCTTTAGAGAAAGAACTCAAAGAAGATATTGATGCCAGTTCGCGGGTACAGTTGCTGATTATCAAAGCTTTTGGTAAGGATGAAGCCGTTATCTCGTCTGATTGGATTGATGCGATGAATTTTACGGCACCAATAATGGAAGCCGGCGGTTTAACACCTCTGGGCAAAGCAATGGAGCTGGCTCTACAGAAAATTGAAGAGCAAAAATGCCTTTATGACAGCTGCGGTATAACGTCTAAACGCCCGTGGATATTCCTTATCAGTGACGGTGAGCCAACAGATTATGATTGGGAAATTATCGCAGAAAAGTGTCGCTATGCACAGAAAAACAAAAAAGTCGTGGTTCATGCTGTCGGCACGCAAGGTGCAAATCTGGAGAAATTGGCAAAGTTTTCCCTTATGGCTCCCAAACGCCTGACCGGACTTAAGTTTACAGAATTTTTCTTGTGGCTCAGCCGCAGTGTGTCGTGTATTTCAAAAGCGGCACCTAATGTTCCTGATTTATTGGAAGACACCGGGGACTGGGATGAAGACAAATAACATTCGCGTTTTGGCGACCTGTCTTGCCGGACCGTTACATAACGCCAAAAATCTTCCTTGTCAGGATTATTGCAAATACAGCACTGAAGGGAAAAACTTTGTTGCTGTTGTTTCTGATGGTGCCGGATCATCCAAATACGGCAAAATCGGAGCCCGCGTTATTTGTAATACGCTTACGGATTTATTACCCAATGCTGATTTTTCAAATGCCAGAGCCGCCGTTATCAAAGCAATTATGATTGCCAGAAACAAGTTGTTGCGCCATCGCTTAAACAAAAGCAAAAGTGAAGCCGGATTGGTTGATTTTGCAGCAACCTTGGTCGGGGTGATGTATCATCGCAACAAGGGGTTGTTTTTTCATATTGGTGACGGCGCGGCTCTGGCATTTCATCAAGATAATTTTGAACATTTCACGGCGTCTCGCCCAGAAAACGGCGCGTTTTCTTGCGAAACTTATTTTTACACGATGGATGATTGGAAAGACAGTCTGCGTTTTACATCTTTTGACAAGGCTCATACATTATTTTTAATGAGTGACGGGCTGACAAACTTTACTTTTTCCTCAGATTACAGCAAAATCGAGAAAAATTTTATTGTGCCGATTGATACCTTTCTGAATCAACAAACCAACCGTCGTAAAGCTCGCAGAGCTTTAGAAAATACGCTAAACACTCCGCGCGCCCGCAAGCTTAATTCCGATGATAAAACATTAATGTGGGTGAAATTGTGACGGATATTATCTATAACGCCATTTATGCCGACGGACATTTTGAAAAAATCACTCTCGGAGAGCTGATTAACCGAGGCGGTGCGGCCGGAAAAATCTATCTGATTAGCAATCACCCGCGCAGTGTGGCTAAAATTTTCCATAACCGCAACAAAAGCTCAACAAACAGGCAAAAGCTGGAAGCGATGTTAATGAATCGCCCCAACATCCCCAAAACCATGAGAAACGGGGAAGAATATGTGCAAATTGCCTGGCCGGATGCTGTTTTGGAGGACGAGAACGGTTTTTGTGTCGGTTATATTATGCCGATGATTAACATGGACAACGCTGTTTCGCTTGACCATTTGATGCAAAAGGCTATCCGAAAAAAACTGGGATTACCTGAAAAATATGCATATCGCGTATTTGCAGCTTATAATGTCGCCGCAATGGTTGCCGCCATGCATAAATGCGGACACTATATCGTTGATTTGAAACCTTCTAACGTTTCTGTTTATAAAGAAACAATGATGGTTGCCATGGTAGATTGCGACGGTTTTTCCATCAAAGGCGAAAACAACAATCGCTATCCCGCAGAATTTGTGAGCGAAGAATATATTTATCCCGAAGGCATGGATTTGGGATGCGATGAAATGGGTGAAGAGCAAGATAAATTTGCACTGGCCGTTATGATTTTTAAATTATTAAACAACGGTATTCATCCGTTTTCAGGTGTTCCGCGTAAAAATGACAGTGCCATGCTGACCATTCAAAACAGAATTGAAGAATATCATTATGCTTACGGATTATGGCCGGATAATTACCAAGCTCCTCATCCTTACAGTATTCATGAATATTTTGACAAGAAAACTCTTGAGCTCTTTGAACGGGCATTTGTTAAGGATTTAGAGCGTCCGTCGGCGAAAGAATGGCAGGAACATTTACGGACACTGGTTCCTCAGTTAAGACCCTGCAAGAAAAATCCGGAACACGTTTATTTTACCTCCAAAGGCTGTGGCCTGTGCGCCGCAGAAGAAAGATTTCGCGGCACACTGAAAGACGTGAAAAAACAAGCAGAAACACCGCAAATGGTGCGAGGCATGGAGATTTCCACCCTCTCCGTAGAACACGCCGAAAAAGACAAAGCCGAAAAGTTACACCAAAACCATAAGCTTAACAGAATTGCTGCAGCGGGCATTCTGCTTTATTTACTGCTGTTTGCTTTTTTATATCCGGCATTAAGGCCTTTTGCCGAAGAAATCCGCGTTTTAGGTCTTGGAATTCAGGCAATTATCTTTACTCTGTCGATGCTCGGTATCAATAGTGCGTTACATCGGCTGATACCTAAATTTCCTCTGCTGCAAAACAGAGCTATTCCACAAATGCTGCAGGTTTATGCTTTTATTTGCATTTTTATTACTCTCATCTCTTTAAATCACCTACCTGAAGGTATATTTAATCTCGCGTTTTAAGAGCAAATTGTCATAAAATTGTAACAATTATAAGATTTCGCTCCACAAAACATTTTTTTTGTGTTATAGAGGATAACGAATTTAATTTAGCAAGGAAGACAAAGTTGATAAAACTTAATCCCATTATGATTTCCGGTAAAGAAGTTCTGCCTTTGATTGAAGGCGGTAAAGGCATTAATGCCAGTGATGGTCGCAGCAGCGGCGCGTGGGCACATGAAAACTGTGTCGGCACTTTTTCCGGTGTCAGCCCTGATTTTTATGATGACAACGGCAATGTTATTATTGAAACGTTTTCAAAAAGAATCAGAGCAGAACGCCATGAAGAAATGGTTGAATATGCTATTCGCGGCGGCGTTGCCCAAGCACAAGTAGCGCATGAAGTTTCTAACGGAAACGGTCGTATCCACATGAATATGTTGTGGGAATTGGCGGATTCCGAACGTATTTTAACCGGCGTGCTGGAAAGAGCCAAAGGCTTAATTCACGGCGTAACCTGTGGGGCGGGTCTGCCTTATCATCTGGGCGAGCTGGCTTCAAAGTTTGGCGTTTACTATTACCCGATTGTTTCATCTGCTCGGGCTTTTCAGGTGTTGTGGAAACGCGCATATTCCAATTTTAGAGAATTTTTAGGTGGCGTGGTTTATGAAGATCCGTGGCTGGCAGGCGGACACAACGGTTTATCTAATGCTGAAGATCCAAATAAGCCGCAGAAACCTTATGAACGCTTGATTGAATTGCGCAAAACTTTGCGTAATCTTGGTCTTGATGATATTCCGATTATTTTGGCCGGCGGTATTTGGTCTCTCAAAGAATGGGAAGATTATATTGATAATCCCGATATCGGCAAAATTGCTTTCCAATTCGGAACACGCCCGATGATTACCAAAGAAAGCCCTATCAGTGATGCGTGGAAAAAGTTGATGCTGCAGGTTAAAAAAGGTGATGTTATTTTACAGAAATTCAGCCCAACCGGCTTTTTCTCTTCAGCAATCAAAAATACTTTTCTGGAAAGGTTGATTGATCGCAAACAAGGCGAAATTTCATTCAAAACCGAGGCGGACAATGAATTTTCTCATGCCCTGGAAGTGTCTGAAACGAAAACAATTTATATTAAACCTGAAGATGCGGACAAGGCTGAACGTCAGATTAGTTCCGGATATACGGAAATTAAGGAGACACCGGACAATACTGTTGTTTTCCTGACTCCGGCAGAATGGAAACAGATGAAGCAAGACCGCGCCGAATGTGTCGGCTGCTTATCTCAGTGTCAGTTCTCAACTTGGTCTAAAGCCAATGGAACTACCGGAAAACTGCCTGATCCGCGTTCTTATTGCATCCATAAGACGTTGTATGAAGTTGGACATAACGGCAGTATTAAAGACAATTTGCTGTTTGCCGGTCATCAGGTCTATCGTTTTGCTACTGATCCGTTGTATCGCAACGGGATTCCGTCAGTCAGAGAATTGATTGAAAAAATCAAATGCGGTGACTAAGAATAATCCCTGTTCGAAAGAG
>CANDEX010000081.1 GCA_947383875.1 uncultured Azospirillum sp.
TTTTATTCACGGTGAGGACTCCCTCTAATTATAAGTTATAAACCAATATAACAGCCTATTGCTGCTATGAGGAAATTTAAGCCTGAAAAATTTGCCAAGTCAAACGAAAACAAGGCCTTACTCCCAGAAAATAAGCATTTTTACTAATTTTTTGATGTTTTCCACCGTAATTTTAATAAATTTCACCACTTATTCACAGCTAAACCACGGTCAGCAACCTTTTCCGCCGATTCTGAATTATATAAAACGAGTCTGCAAATATAACAAAAAACCCGGAGTCTAACCCCCGGGTTTTAATTCTGAGACACATAATTATTTTTTGGCTTTCGCTTTAGCTGACTTATCTTTATCTGCCAAAGCAATCTTCAAGACTTCCGAAACCTCCGATACCGGAATGATTTTCATCCCCTCTTTAACATTATCGGGAATTTCTGCCAAATCTTTTTCATTCTCTTTCGGAATTATCACGGTTTTGATACCGCCGCGCAAAGCAGAAAGAAGCTTCTCTTTCAAGCCGCCAATCGGCAAAACCCGCCCTTGCAATGTGATTTCTCCGGTCATCGCCACATCTTTGCGTACCGGCGTTTTAGTCAACACCGACACTAAAGTCGTATACATTGCAATACCTGCCGATGGCCCGTCTTTTGGTGTTGCACCTTCAGGTACATGAATATGAATATCCGTCTTTTCAAAGACTTCGGGATTAATTCCCAACTCCTTAGAATGGGAACGAACGACCGAATAAGCTGTCTCAATCGATTCTTTCATCACTTCGCCAAGTTTACCCGTCTGCGTGATTTTTCCTTTACCCGGCATATCCACCGCTTCAATAAACAAAATATCTCCGCCGACTTCAGTCCAAGCCAAACCTGTTGTCACACCGATATGATCCTGCTGCTCAGCTTCGCCAAAACTATATCGTTTGATACCCAGATACTTATTCAGATTCTGAGCAGTCACTTCCAGTTTTTTCTTCTGCCCCTTAGACAGCAAAATTTCTTTAACCGCCTTACGAGCAATAGTTGACAGTTCTCGTTCCAGATTACGAACACCGGCCTCCCGCGTATAATACCTGATAATATCACGAATAGCATCTTCCTGAATAGTCAGTTCGTCTTTCTTGACTGCATTCTCAGCAAAAATCTTCGGAATCAAATGCCGCTTAGAAATTTCAATTTTTTCATCTTCGGTATACCCCGACAAACGAATAATCTCCATACGATCCAAAAGCGGCCGCGGCATATCCAATGAATTTGCAGTTGTCACAAACATCACATCCGACAAATCATAATCAACTTCCAAATAGTGGTCATTGAAACTGGTATTTTGCTCCGGATCCAAAACTTCCAACAAAGCAGAACTCGGATCTCCCCGCCAATCGTTACCCAACTTATCAATTTCATCAAGCAAAAACAACGGATTGGATGTTCCTGCTTTTTTCATACCTTTAATGATTTTACCGGGCATAGAACCGATATACGTCCGCCGATGTCCGCGAATTTCAGCTTCATCTCTCATTCCGCCCAGTGAAGCACGCACAAAACTGCGCCCTGTCGCCTTGGCAATAGATTTACCGAGAGAGGTTTTACCCACACCCGGAGGTCCAACCAAACACAAAATCGGTCCTTTAACTTTATCCGCACGCGCCTGCACTGCCAGATATTCAACAATACGTTCCTTAACTTTATCCAAACCATAATGATCTTTTTCCAAAACATCCATGGCTTTGGAAATATCTTTATTTACTTTTGAACGTTTTTTCCAAGGAATATCCAGCAACCAATCCAGATAATTGCGAATAACCGTTGCTTCTGATGACATTCCGCTCATGTTTTTCAGTTTTTTCACTTCGGCCAAAGCCTTGTCTTTAGCTTCTTTAGACAACTTGGCTTTTTCAATTTTAGCTAAATAATCGCTGATTTCGCCTTCTTCGTCATTATCTCCGAGTTCTTTTTGAATGGCTTTCATCTGCTCGTTCAGATAATATTCTTTCTGGCTTTTTTCCATCTGCTTTTTGACACGGGTTTTAATTTTATTTTCCACTTCCAGCAAAGTGATTTCCGTATCCATAAAACCAAGGATTTTTTCAAAACGTTCTTTTAATGTACGACCTTCCAACAACGCCTGCTTATCACCGATTTTCAAAGCCAAATGCGAAGCTATGGTATCAGCCAATTTGCTGTTATCCTCAATCTGACTGACAGAAACCAATACCTCGGGCGGAGTCTTTTTGGAGAGCTTGACATATTCTTCAAACTGCGACAAAACGGCACGAACCAAAGCCTCCAGTTCCGTATCATTTTCTACAGCATCCGGCAGAATTTCAGCCTGAACTTCCATATAATCGGGATTTTTAATAAACTTGGTAATTTTAACCCGTTCCATCCCCTCAATCAAAACTTTCACCGTACCGTCCGGCAGTTTCAACATCTGCAGAACGGTGCCGACCGTCCCCACATGAAACACATCATCCGGAGAGGGATCTTCTGTCGCTGCATTTTTCTGAGTCACCAGAATAATGTTTTGATCTTTATCAACTACGTTTTGCAACGCATGGATAGACTTCTCACGTCCGACAAACAGCGGTACAATCATTTTGGGATAAACCACAATGTCTCGAAGCGGAAGTACCGGATAGGTGTTTTTCTTACCAGCCATTTCAAATCCTCACATGTTATCTGTTACTGTGTTATATATAAGGAAACTTTATCCAAACGACAATAGACGGTCATGGAAATATATAAAACTTTTTGCATATTTCCGCTCACGCGGCAACGGTTAAAAACGTTAATCCACAGAGACATCATAAAACCACGCCGGAAATCAGACAATTTATCAACGGCTGTGGGGAAATCATTCTTGTTATTTAAATTTAAAAATAATATTGTATTATCTAAATTAATTATAAATTCGAATTAAATTAAATTTTCGGAGAAAATTTTTTATGGCTCCAATCAAAAAACATTCCGCATCCGGCGATGAAATTACCGTCGATATTTCGGTTACCCTCGGCACAGCCGACCTGCGCGTCCAACAGCTGTTAAAACTAGGCCGCGGTGCCGTCGTTGAATTAGACAGAGACGTTAATGACTACGTAGACATCTATGCCAATAATATCCTTATCGGTCATGGCGAAGTTGTCATTACCGAAAACGAAACCATTGGCATTTCAATCACCGACATCGTCAAAAAATCACAAAGATAAACCTATGCCCCTACGCAAAAGATGCAAAAAATTTATGCGGAGTCTGCTCCAATCAAAGTATGTGCTGTCCCTGATAAGCTCTTTGATGTATTGGTATGTCCGCCTCGTCGGCAAAACAACCCGCTGGCAAACCAAAGGCATTGATGAGTTCTATAAAACTTGGGAAAAAGAAGGAAGTTTAATTTTTATCGGTTGGCACGGCCGCGCCATGATGCTTCCCTATTTCTGGAACAAATCCCGCCCGATGAATGCACTCGTCTCTTTGCACCATGACGGCAGAATTATCGCCGGCCTGCTCGAAAGATTCGGAATGGGTACAATCGGCGGTTCCAGCACCGAAAACGGCAAAAACGCAGCATTAGAACTAATGCGTTATTTACAAAAAGGCGAAGCTATCGCCATTATTCCTGATGGCCCGAAAGGTCCGAACATGACACTCAGCCGCTCGGCAATCTACTATGCACAAAAATCAGGCAAGCCGATTTTAGGAGCAACATGCAGCATATCCGGCTCTAAAATTATTGATAAAAGCTGGGATAAAATGATGCTGCCCAAACCTTTTTCCCGTGGCTGCTACTTTGTCACTGAAGCTTTTTACATTCCCGCTGAAGCTGATGAACAACAATTGGAAGAATACCGTAAAAAAATTGAAACGTCTCTCAATCAATTAACATGGGAAGCAGACCGTATAACGGGACTTCCTCATATCACCCCCGGCAGCGTTGCTCGAAAACGCCATGCTGTGCCTACTGAAAAGAACTGACTATGTTTATACGTATTTACAATACCCTTATCAGCATTCTTTACCCTCTGGTAATCAAACGTTATATAAAAAAACGTCAAGAAAAAGGCAAAGAAGACATCAAACGCTTTCATGAACGGTTAGGACGTCCGCAATTAAAACGCCCTGAGGGCAGATTGATTTGGTTTCACGGTGCCTCAGTCGGAGAGTCCGTCTCCATGTTGCCGTTGATTAACCGATTATTGGAAACCTATACGGATTTACACGTCATGGTCACCACCGGCACCACCACTTCAGCGGATTTAATGTCTAAACGACTGCCTAATCGCGCATTTCACCAATATCTGCCGATAGACAACCCCTTTTTTACCACGCGCTTCATTCGTCATTGGCACCCGGATTTGGTTCTGTGGTTTGAATCAGATTTTTGGCCGGCAATGCTGTCTTCTATTAAAAGCAAAAACATTCCGTTGATTCTGGTTAACGGACGAATTTCCAACAAATCATTCAAACGGTGGCAGCAATTTGACTTTATCAGTAAAGAATTGCTCGGATGTTTTACTTTCTGCCTCGGCCAATCAGAAGAAGATGCCTATCGTCTGCGGGTTCTGGGAGCTAAAGATTCTATGTGTCTCGGCAACCTTAAATTTGCGGGACTTCCTCTTCCTATTGACGCAAACAAAAAAACAGAAATTCTCAATCAAACAGACAATCGCCCCCTCTGGTGTGTCAGCTCGACTCATGACGATGAAGAATATAAAATCGGCCGCTTTCTGAAAAAACTTGGTGAAACTGTTCCCGGCATATTAACAATCATCGCCCCGCGTCACCCCAATCGCGGCACTGATATAAAACAAAAACTGAGCGACACCTATAATTTGAATGTCGCATTGCGTTCGGCCGGAGAACCCATCACCAAAGATACCGAAGTTTATATTGCTGACACAATTGGCGAAATCGGTCTTTGGTATGATCTGTGCCCGCTGGTCTTTATTGGCGGATCCCTCATCCCTCATGGCGGACAAAACTTCATGGAACCCTCAAGAATGCGTGATGCCGTTATTGTCGGCCCCCATATGCATAACTTCACTGAAGCCATGAACCGTGCCAAAAAAGCAGATGCCATTATGCAAGTCAACGATGTTTTGGAGCTTGAAGAATTGGTCACAACATTACTTTCCAATAAAGAATTGCTGGAAGCCAAACGTAGCCTGGCCTACAACTGGGCAACCGGAGAAGCCAAGGTTCTGGACGGCATTGTTGAAAAAGTGAAAGGTTATATTGATTAATGAAAACACCTGCTTTCTGGTCACAACGTCATTTAGTATCCGCCCTGCTCTTTCCTTTAGGGTGTTTATATAATTTAGCCACTCAGTTAAATATGCGCAGACATCTCCCGCGTAAAGTCAGCATTCCTGTTATATGCATCGGCAATCTGACTGCCGGAGGCACAGGAAAAACCCCGACAGCGGTTTCTATAGCCAAAATAATGCAACAACAAAACAAACAACCTTATTTTGTCTCTCGCGGTTATGGCGGAAATCTGCATAATGTTATTGTGGATTTGCAACAACATAGCCCGCAGCAAGTCGGTGACGAACCATTGCTGCTCGCCAGACAGGCACCGGCGGTTGTGACACCTGACAGATATCATGGAGCGCAAATTGCTGAAAAAAACGGTGCAAATATAATCATCATGGACGACGGTTTCCAAAACCCAAAACTCCATAAAGATTTATCTTTTTTGGTTTTTGATGGCGGATTCGGAATTGGCAACGGTTGGTGCATCCCGGCAGGTCCTTTGCGCGAAAATCTGTCATCAGGAGTAAAACGTGCCAATGCCATTATCATTATAGGAGAAGATAAACATAACCTGGCTTCAAAATTTAAACTGCCGGTTTTTCACGGAAAAGTCGTCCCTATCGCGCCAAATTTCAGTGAAAGGAAAGTTATTGCTTTCGCAGGCATCGGACGCCCGGAAAAATTTTATCAGTCTTTGCGTGAATTAAACTTTGAGCTTGTTGAAACGATTGACTTTCCTGATCATCATTATTATAGCGAACAAGAGCTGAATGAATTGATTAACAAAGCACAGGAAAAATCCTGCATTTTGATAACAACAGCCAAAGACATGGTCAAAATTCCGGCAGCTCTGCGCCCCAACTTTAAGGTCTTGGAAATTGAAGTCAAATGGGAAAATGAAACCGAATTGGCAAATTTCATTAATCAGAAACTATTTAAATAGATACCCTCCTCGCACACCATCCTTCTCCAAACTAAACTTGATAAAGGCCTGTGCCGCGAAGTTATTTTTGAGCGATATATACAACAACTCTATAAATTTGATAAACACCCCTGCTGCGACCTCCTTTGGGAGCGACGTGTACAACTAGCTACACAAGCGAGCAAAGGACTAGCATGAGGGGTGTTTTGCAAATTTACATTATTTATTCAAAGATGGAAGAAACCGTATACCCTCCTCTGGCAAAAACACCACCATCAATAAAACGATGATCTTTATTCAGAGATGAAATTCTCTTCATGTCTTCTTCATCAAGCTCAACAGCCGTGGCGGCAAAATTTTCTTGAAGACGTTCATCATGAATTGTCTTTGGAATAACCACAACAC
>CANDEX010000082.1 GCA_947383875.1 uncultured Azospirillum sp.
TATCCCCGCATTCGGCTTCAGCTAAGTCATGAACTAAAGCCAGCTCCAACATTTTAGTCACATCAACTTTAGTCTGCAGATATGGAGCGGTGACAAATGCCAGGTAAGCGACTTTCAAGATGTGTGACGAATCGCTTTCAAAACTACCGTCAGAAAGTTTGACATCACGCTTAACCATCGCCAGTTTTTCAACAATTTTATGAAATTCAATTATTTTTTTGATGTCTGACATTTGTTTTCTCCTACAAAAAAACCGCCCACAAGGAGCGGTTTATTATTTATGCATTCTTACCGATTTTGGTTTTTCCGCCAAGGTAAGGGCGCAGTTTTTCCGGAATATTAACCGTTCCGTCGGCATTCTGGTGATTTTCAATAAACGGAACCAGTGCTCGCGGGGTGGCAATACCGGTATTATTCAGCGTATGAACATATTTAACTTTGCCGTCGGCATTGTCGCGATAACGCAAATTAGTACGGCGCGCCTGCCAATCCGTAATGTTTGAGCAGGAATGTGTTTCACGATAGCAGTTCTGAGACGGAACCCATGCCTCCAAGTCATACTGACGGTATTTTGGGGCTCCCATATCTCCGGTGCAGATGTCCAAAACTTGGTAAGGCAATTCCAAATCCTGCAATACTTCTTCCGAAATGGCCAACAACTTCTGATGCCATTTGTCGCTCTCCTGAACATCATTCTTACAGATGACGAACTGCTCGGTTTTCATAAACTGGTGGACACGAACCAAACCGCGAGTATCTTTACCGGCAGCACCTGCTTCACGGCGGAAACAAGGCGAAAATCCGGCATAGAGAATCGGCAACTCATTCTCGTTCAGAATCTCATCTGCACGCAGAGAGTTCAAAATCAATTCCGCAGTACCGGACAAATATAAATCATCCGCCGGCATATAATAAATTTCATCACGAGAAAACGGCAGATACCCCTGCCCATACAAAGGACGCTCTTTAGAAATTGACGGAACGGTCACAACCGTAAAACCATGGGCGCGCAATTTATCCAGCACCATCATGTGGATTGCCAATTCCAATTGAGCCAAATCATTTTTAATCGCATAAGTACGAGAGCCACAAACCTTGGAAATACGCTCCATTTCACTCCAATCGTTAAGCTCCATCAATTCAATGTGATCACGCGGCGTAAAATCAAACTCGGCAGGCTTGCCGACCTTGCGCAAAACAACGTTAGCACATTCATCAGGACCGACGGGGCAATCCGGACTGGGATAGTTCGGCATACGCAGCATTAATTCATCAAATTTCTCTTGAATCTTGCCGAGTTCTTCCTGTTCTTTTTTCAGCTGTTCGCCTAATTCTTTACTCTTGGAAATAATGGCCGGGCGTTCTTCTGCGGAAGCTGTTTTAATTGAATTACTCAAACGGTTCTTCTCTTCTGCCAAGGCTTGAGACGACGTCTTGAGCTTATTCATATCCAGATAAGTTGATACTAAATTATCGATATTCTCCGCTGAGAACCCTTTCTTGGCCAGGCATTGTTTAACTTGTTCCTGATTATCGATAATATACTTAATATCTAACATTCGTTTTTGTCCTATTTATCTTTTGTTTTATATGTTTTAACTTTTATGAAGAATAACAATTTTTCTGATAAATACAAGACTAAACAGACTCTAAAGCACAAAAAACCTTTTTTACCGGATGCTCCTTTTTAATACCAATCATGCTTTTCATTGCGGTCAAGGCTGTTGATTTTATCCATGTCATCCTCAGCAAGCTCAAAATCAAATATATCCATATTTTCAGCCATATGCGCCGGATTACCGGTACCGGGAATAACAATAATATTTCTTTGCAAGTTCCAGCGCAAAATAACTTGTGCAGCTGTTTTGCCATACTTTTTACCGATTTCATTCAATACGGTGTTTTCCAACATTTCTTTGGTATAACCGCGTCCCCCTAACGGATACCAGCCTTCAATGGCAATCGCCTGCTTTTGAATATAGGCTGTCACCTCTTTATCCTGATAATAAGGGTGGATTTCATTCTGAACAAGTGCCGGTTTAATCGTAATGTGCGGCAAAAAGTTTTGTAATTCTTCAATATAATAATTAGACAGCCCAACAGAACGGATTTTGCCATCCCTAACCGCTTGCTCCATAGCTTTGTAAGCTTCAACATCATCTTTTCCGGGGTGATGAAGCAGCATTAAATCAATGTAATCGACACCCAACCGTTCCAAAGCCTCATCAATCGCAGATGCAGCATCAGTATATTGATGAGGATACAATTTTGTGGTGATAAAAATTTCGTCTCTCGGAATACCTGAATTTTTAACAGCTTTGCCAATACTGTTCTCATTATGATATATAGAGGCCGTATCAATCAGGCGATAACCGAGTTGCAAGGCCGCAGAAACGGCTTTGACACAAACATCTCCGGTCAGGCTGTAAGTGCCCAAGCCGAGAACCGGCATCGTGTTTCCGTCATTTAACACAACTTTCTTTGCTGACAAATCAAAATTCATCTTTTTTTCTCCCTCAGCGACAGCCTCCCCAAAAAAGAGAGGCCATGCCGCCAGTAAGATGCTTAAAGTCCGAAAACTCATGCTATTTCAAATTTTGTTTGAAAAAATCATCAATTTTATCAAAAGGAATTTTTTCAAGATTATCATACAAGTCCACATGGTTTGCATCTTGAATAATCATCAATTCTTTATTGTCCCCTTTCAGTTTTTTGAAAGCGTCTTCACTAAAATAACGGCTGTGGGCATTTTCGCCATGCAGCATGAGCACCGCGCTTCTGATTTCATTACTATAAGTTAAAATCGGCATATTAAGAAAAGACAATGATGATGTCATATTCCAACCGGTATTGGAGTTTTTGGAACGTTTGTGGTATCCGCGCGGTGTCTTATAGTAGTCATAATAATCTTGCACAAATTGCGGCTCCTCTCCGGTTAAAACATCAGGCAATCCGGCTTCGGCGACGTAAGTACCGTTTTTAAAATCTACCGTGCGCTGGGCATTGAGTTTTTGCTTCAGTTCATAACGTTCCTGCTCTCCCATCACATCAAAATAGCCATTAGCATTAACCCTGCTCATATCATACATCGTTGCAGTTACCGTCGCTTTAATTCGGGTATCCATTGCAGCCGCATTCAGAGCGAATCCGCCAAAGCCGCAAATACCGATAATTCCGATTTCTTCCGGATTAACATCCGGACGAGTACTTAAATAATCCACCGCCGCACTGAAATCTTCGGTATTAATATCAGGAGATGCCACCAGCCGAGGTTCTCCACCGCTTTCTCCCGTATAAGAAGGATCAAATGCCATGGTCAGGTATCCACGTTCAGCCATGGTTTGCGCATATAGTCCCGAAGATTGTTCTTTAACTGCGCCAAACGGTCCGCTGACAGCAATCGCCGGTAATTTTTCAGCTGTTTTGTTTTTAGGAATATATAAATCCCCGGTTAGTTCTATACCGTAGCGATTTTTGAATTTTACTTTTTGAACTGAAACTTTATCGCTTTGAGCAAATACTTTATCCCAAGTTTCCATTGTCATTTTTACTCCCGTTATGATTGCTATTGATAAAATACAAGCTACCATGGCTAACCTCAGCCATTTTTTCTTAAGCTTTAACACCGTTGTCACTCCCTAAATTTTCTATTTTCTTTGATTCTATGATAAAATCTTCTTTACTTGATAGCAAATACTTATATCCTATATCATGATATGCCTTTAAAGCATAAAAGGAGGGATTATGGAATTCAGAGTATTGCGCTATTTTTTAACTGTTGCCCGAGAAGGAAGCATCACACGGGCGGCAGAATTTTTGAACGTCACGCAACCCACGCTTTCCCGTCAGCTTAAAGATTTAGAGCTTGAACTGGGGCAAAAGCTGTTTACTCGCGGCAGTCACAACATCTCCTTAACCCCTGAAGGAATGATGCTGCGCAAACGTGCGGAAGAAATTTTGGAAATGGTAAGCAAAACCAAGGCCGAATTTCATCCTGCACAAGAAACGGTTTCCGGCAATATTTATATCGGCAGCGGTGAGACACAGGCGATGAAACTTATTGCCGATGTTATAAAAGAATTACGAAAAACCTATCCTGAAATCCGCTATCATCTATACAGCGGTAATGCAGCGGATGTTACCGAACGACTAGACAAAGGCTTATTGGATTTTGGTATATTAATTCAGCCGACAGATTTATCAAAATATGACTATCTGGCTTTTCCGGTTAAGGATATTTGGGGTGTTCTTATGCCTAAAAACAGTCCGCTGGCAGAAAAAACGACCATATCCAGACAAGACCTGACGGGACTTCCTTTGATTTGTTCCCGACAAGTTATCGGGAAAACACCCGCACAAAATGAATTCTTAGATTGGTTTGGACCGGACTTTGAAAAAATAAACATTATCGCCACATATAATCTGGTTTTTAATGCCGCCTTATTGGCCGAACAGGGAATCGGCTATGTTATTACCTTAGATAAATTAGCGGAAACAATGGATAATAATGTCTGTTTTAGACCTTTCAGCCCGGCATTGGAATCCGGGCTGAACATTGTCTGGAAAAAATATCAGGTCTTTTCTCCTGCCGCTAAAATTTTTCTAGAAGCCGTCCAGAGAAAATTTGAAACTTGTCGTTGAGGCGTTATTCCTCTTTGACATCTCCGATTTCTTCAAACACCAGCTCTTTATCATTCTCTCCGACGATGGTTAAAAATTTTCCGTTAAGTTTATAGGAAACAACTGTCGGTAAGAAATGCAGATAATCCTGTTCGGCCTTCATTAATTCTTCAGGGCCGGCCATCATGGTTGAACCGGCTGGTTCCAATGTTATTTTATCACCGTTCAGCTGGTATGAACCAAAATAGTTGTTAATGGCGGCAACACCAAAGAAACGTGTCTCTTTCGCCGCAAAACCTATCGTAATTTCAGCGTTATCCGGGGCGTTTTGAAGTTTATATTCTTTGCCGACAAAACTATCTGCCGATTGAGAAGTGCAGGCCGCTAAGAAAATCGCCCCACAAAACAAACTAAACCATTTAAACATAAAGCATCTCCTTATATTAGGGTTATCAGATGCTTTTAACATATACTTTTTCAAATAAAATGCCAGAGGTATTATCACTTAATCAACGGCATTGAAACGCACGTAATCTCCGCGAAAATTCTTGATTATCAACTCATCTCCGTCAATTATCAGCATCTTTTCGCCATATAAAAAGTCAAAATAAGCTTTTTCAGGATTGAGCAAACGCGCCGGACGATTAAGCCGCGTGGCATTAATCGTATCAAAATAAATTGTTGGATGACCGTTTCTGTCTCCCAGACGGTAATCTCCATAGTATTCATTAATGTATGTTCCCCAATATTGACCGCTGTCCGCATCAAAATTTAACGTTACGGGAATGCGATGAGCCCCGTTTGCCATGCGATACGAATCATGCAGCATCGGCACTTTGCCAGCGCAGCCACAAGCCAATAAACAAAGAACTGCCACAAGCCCAAATTTACGCATATGATTTCCTTTGTTCCAAACCTTTTTATATTTTACAGGAAAATTTCTTAATAACCAAGCATAAAAAACACCCGATAAGCTATCGGGTGCCATAGAGACCAGTTGTTTAGCAAGTTAGCAAAAGCATGATAATACTGCCGCAGAAGAATTCAGGCTTTCCCGGCAAGCTGAATATAATCGCCAAAAGAATTAATTAAAGAGTAGTGAAATTGATAAAATCTAAATATTTTGCCTCGTAAAAGAAAATAATTAACATTTTATGTAAAATTATGCTTGATTTTTTTGCGAAGGACGTGTATGTTTCCTTTCGTTGTCGCCGCTGTAGCTCAGTGGTAGAGCACGTCATTGGTAATGACGGGGTCGCAAGTCCGATTCTTGCCAGCGGCACCATTAAAAAGGCCTCCTTTAGGGAGGCTTTTTTAATGGTTATCGTCAGAAAGGACGGAGTTGCGAAGCAAGTCTGACGATGCCGGTTGGAAATTATCAACCGGCGGAGGACGAGGAGCTAAAGTGACGAGGTCTTGAGCGACAGCGAAAGATGCGGCCTGCCGCAGGCGCCCGCACCTTCAAAGCCTGCGGCACCGTTTTTAAGATTTCCGCATTTATTGCGGATTTTTTCTTTTTAAACAAGCACTTATTTAGTCCGATTTTTAGAATTTTGAAAAGAGTAAATTTTAACAACTTATCGGACTTTTTGATAAAAAGCGAAGGAAATCAGCCTTTTTTTCTTTTCAAATTCCAGTCCGATAAAATCTTGAACAACTTTGAAACAATAAAAGAACATACATAGAACACATTTTATTGATTTTTTGATTTTTGTTATTTATAAAAGTATTTAATTTATTGAAAGCAGTCGTTTTTACTGTTATCAATAAAATTAGGAGTAATCATTTATGACAAAGATAAGAAAAAACAATTTAGTTGCCCCATTTGTAAAATGGGCTGGGGGGAAAAGACAACTTCTGCCTGAATTGATAAAGCGCGTCCCTAAATTTACAACATATTGTGAGCCATTCGTTGGGG
>CANDEX010000083.1 GCA_947383875.1 uncultured Azospirillum sp.
TAATGAAACCACGGCGATAAGCTATTTCCTCAATACAGGCAATTTTTAAATCCTGCCGTTTTTCAATAATACCGATAAAATTGGAAGCATCCAAAAGCGACTGCGGCGTGCCCGCATCCAGCCATGCATTACCGCGTTTCATGGTCACCACATTCAACCGTCCTTCTTCCAGATACATCCGGTTCAAATCGGTAATTTCCAGTTCACCGCGTGCCGAAGGCTTCAGGCTGCGCGCTTTCTCCACCACATCTGATTTATAAAAATACAACCCGACCACCGCATAGTTTGATTTCGGCTGTTTTGGCTTTTCCTCAATTGAAATCGCCTTGTGATTCTTATCAAATTCGACCACGCCGAACCGCTCCGGATCAGAAACATGGTAACCGAACACAGTCCCTCCGGGATTTTGAGCAACTTCCTCACGGAAAAACTTCAGCTGATCGCCCATATAAAAAATATTATCACCCAAAATCAGGCACACATCATCATTACCGATAAAATCAGCCCCGATAGTAAAAGCCTGAGCAATACCTTTAGGTTCCTCCTGAATACGATATTCAATCGTTAATCCGATATTAGCTCCGTTTCCGAACAGTTTTTCAATATTCGGCGTATCCTGAGGCGTAGAAATAATCAGAATATCTTTAATACCGAATAACATCAACGTTGCCAACGGATAATAAATCATCGGTTTGTCATAAACCGGCAAAAGCTGTTTGCTGGTCGTGTTGGTCAAAGGATACAGACGAGACCCGCTGCCCCCTGCTAAAATAATGCCTTTCATAAGCAATCCCTTATTTAGTTAGAATTCTAATGCTTTCATGTTACACATTCGGCCTATGATGGCAACTTTTTTCTCACTGATACGCACACCGATTTATTTCCGAGCAAAAAAAATGCTGGCATTTTTCTAAAAAATCAATTATATATAGCAATAAGTTAATTTTAGCTTATAATGAAAGAAGGCTTCATGACAGTTAATCTGACCAATTTTAGCGGCCTGTCTCTGGAAGAAAACGTTAAAAATAACTTCAAGCAGGCCAACATGGAAACAGCTCTCGTCCATGTTTTACAAACACGCTTCAACGCCGTTACTCTTGCCCAAAAGTTTGGTGCCGATCCCGACCAAGCGGCAACAGCAGCCTTACTGCACGACATCAGTCGTTTATTCCCATCAGAGGAATACCTTGAAATGGCACAAATTTTTGACTTGGAAATTTTACCGGAAGAAAAACAAAATCCTGATTTGCTGCACCAAAAACTTTCCCGCGTCATAGCCGTTGAAACTTTTGACATCACAGACAAACAGGTTTTAAGTGCCATTGCCTGCCACACCACATTAAAAGCGGGAGCCTCCATGCTGGATAAAATTGTTTTTCTCGCGGACAAATTGGCATGGAAACCCAAAGACACTCCGGCTTTTATGCCTTTAGTCCGTAAGCAGCTTGACAAATCTCTGGATGATGCGGTCTATTGCTACCTGTTTAACAGTTTGGAAGATAACAAAGAACAAAAAATTATCCATCCATGGGCACGCGCTGCCCTGGAGGAATTATCCCGGCAAAATATCGCTTGTTGATTATACCCGGGTTTAAATACCTCTGACAAAGCATATATTATGGTTGAACTTTTCACCGAGCGGTTAATTTTCAGAGGAAACAACCATGATGATTGAACAAGCCGTTTTTGCTGCGGGATGCTTTTGGGGCGTGCAATCTGCATTTGAAGAGATTGCCGGTGTCATCAGTACACAAGTCGGTTACAGCGGGGGTACCCTGTCCAACCCTAATTATCAACAAGTCTCCACCGGAAAGACCGGACACGCTGAGGCCGTAGAAATCTGTTATGACCCGAATATCATTACCTACGGACAGCTATTAGACATTTTTTTCAAAATTCACAACCCAACCACCAAAGACCGTCAGGGACCTGACTATGGCAGCCAATACCGCTCCGTCATATTTTATAAAAATGAAATGCAGAAAGACGCCGCTGTCAAGAAAGTGCTAGAGCTTAATCGCAGCGGTCTCTTTCGCGAAACAATCGTAACAGAAATAGTTCCATTAAAAAATTTCTATCCGGCAGAAGATTACCACCAACACTACAATCTCAAACAAGGTCAAACCAGTTGCTGCCTTAACAAGGAATGTTGACATGGATAAATTTGAAGCGGAATATCGCGCCAAACTGTCACCGGCACAATATCATGTTTTACGAGAAAAAGGAACCGAACCGCCTTTTTCGGGAAAATATTATATGACTAATGGAAATGGTACCTATTATTGCGCCGCTTGCCATAATCCCCTATTTGACAGCAAACACAAATTTTTCTCCTCCTGCGGCTGGCCCAGCTTTGATAATGCACTACCCGGCAGCGTCGATTTTATCCCCGACAACAGTCACGGAATGGAACGGACTGAAGTCGTATGCTCTCGTTGTGGCTCCCATCTGGGGCATATCTTCCCAGATGGTCCGACCGATACCGGCGAACGCTATTGCATTAACTCCTTAGCCCTGGATTTTGAAAATAAAAAATAATAAGGCAGTATTAAAGGCAAGTAACGACCCACAGATAACGTACTAATCAACCATTAGATAACCTTAAAGTTTAGATAGTGAACTTAATACGCCGTTAATTTTTTTCGACGTGTACATATAGCTACACGAGAATAAAAATTAACAAGTAGTAAGTCATTAGATAAACTTTAAATTAAAAGCGGAAGTAGATAAAAGGATTGTATGTCGACGCCGCTAATGAAATTGTTGACCAGAAGAAAAGAACAAACAACCAAACATTTACTATTGTTCTGACGACTTTTCGTTCATATTTGATATATATCATGTTTCTGAACAACGGCATAACACAAAGCAAACCAACAGCCAGCATAATAGCAAATTTATTACTGATACCATAATCATAATTAGGCAAATGTTTTGTAACATCTATATGCAACATTCGACATATAAATTCATATGCATGATGCAAATTTTCCGAACGGAAAATTATCATTCCGAATATCACAGCAAAAAAAGCATAAATATGCTTACCGACGGTAACATACCAACAACCGGATTTATCTTTATCTAACCCGGTAAAGCGTTCAAAAATAATAAAAATGCCGTTCCAAATCCCCCAGAAGACATAATTCCAAGCCGCACCGTGCCAAATACCGGTTACTAAAAAGATGATAAACAGATTAAGATAGGTTCTCAGCTCTCCTTTACGATTTCCACCTAACGGAATATAGAGATAAAGCTTAAACCAAGTCGCCAAAGAAATGTGCCAGCGACGCCAAAACTCGGTAATAGATTTAGAAATATAAGGATAATTAAAGTTTTCCAAAAAAGTAAACCCAAACATTAATCCCAACCCGATAGCCATATCTGAATAACCGGAAAAATCATAATATAATTGCAGACAATAAGCCACCGCCCCCAGCCAGGCATAACCGGTTGTCAGATTTTCCGGTGCTTGTGCAAAAATTTTATCGGCTACTTCAGCCAAAGTATTAGCAATTAAAACCTTTTTAGCCAAACCGGTAATAAAACGTTTCAACCCGACAATAACGTTTTTAAATTCAATGACACGATTATCAATCTGAGCACAGACATCATGATATTTAACAATCGGACCGGCAACAAGCTGCGGAAACAAAACAATATACAATGCCAATTTATAAACATCCTTTTGTGCCGGAACTTCACGACGATAAACATCAATCAGATAGGACATTGCCTGAAAAGTGTAGAAAGAAATACCAATCGGCATAATCACATCCAGCAATTCAAAATCCGTTGCTAATACCCCGTTAATATTATCAACCACAAAATTAAAATATTTGAAATAAAACAGAAAACTCAAATCCGCAACAATAGTTACACTAATCAGCCACAACCGTCCTTTTTCTGACCGACAGCCATCAAGCAGCAGAGCACCGACATAATTAACCAGTATGGTAATAATCATTATCGCCAAATAACGCGGTTCACCCCAAGCATAAAAAACAATACTGGCAATCAGCAACACATAATTTCGGATTTCCTTTTTGGAAAGGAAATAAACAGCCATCACCAGAGGCATAAACACAAACAAAAATGTCATAGAACTGAACAACATATTTTAATCCTCCGGTAAATCCAAATTCAACAGGCGGCTTAAAAAGCGTTCACCGGTTTCAATCACCAAAATATCAGGTTGATAGGCAATAATTTTTTCCGCCATATACGGCAAATCATAATCACGTCCGTATCCGCTGTAAATATGCAACATCCGACTAAAACTCTCGGCAGCATACCAATTCATGCGCAAAAACTGACTATCGGCATAAAACACTGCTTTCAACTTATTCTGTGGATTTGAAGACACATAATCAAAGGTTTCTATCCGCTTGTCTTTATTAACAAATTCATGCTTATCCGTTACCGTTGCTTTTTTGACTTCAAATTCATCATAAGTCAAATCCTCTTTCGGTAAAACCTCATAAGCATCAATCCCCAAAGCGGAAGCGATATCCACATCGGCACTTACTTTCGGCACAATATTAAAATCATCCGTCTGCATAATTTTCAATGTCGGGAAATCTTTTTTCATTCGAGCAAATAATTCACGATAAGCCGTATAAGCCCCCCAGTGTGTCCAGTGTGTTCCCGTTTTGTAATATAACAAATGCGCAGACTTTGCCGCAAACAAAGCATCTCCGGGATAAACAACCGGAACAAACGATTTTGCATTCAAATACACGGCAATCTGCTCAATTTTGGATGCCTGATTAATTTTCTCAAAACCATCGGGATAAAATTCCGGATAAATACGCTCCTTATCCGGCACCAAAAGCACATAAAACTTCATTCCGTGCCGTTTTGCCCATATGCTGATAGTCTCCAGCTTTTCCTTAATTTTACGCAAATCATCATAATTATAGAGATATTTATTCTGAAACATCTCCACTGAGCCCCAACGTTTGGTATACATCCATCCGTCTTTTCCGACCATGGCTGTTTCACTCTTCAACTTGCGATTAAGAAAAAGATTTATACGACTGTTGACATCAATAAGAAACTTACGTTGATTAAAATGATCATTAAACCAAGCTTCAAAATCTCGACCATAATTAAAATTAATCACACCATCACGCACTAAGGGAACATATGGTGCCAAAGTGCGGTTCTCCTGTGTACTTACCGTATCGTGACTAATTTTGAGAACCGGAATAAACATAAAACCGATAACACAGGTAACAAACACAATATCGATTCGGGAATTTTGTTCAATAATTTTAAACTGCGCCAAATAATCCACCAGCTTATAACAGGCCAACCCTCCCAAAGTCAGAATAATAACAAAAATTTTCCAATCAAAAACTTTAGGGGTTCCCACCAAATAAAACTCTTTAGTCCAAAACAAAATAAGGAGCGTCAACAGTATTGCGATAAATTTCCGCCGCATTTTAAATTTCCTCTTTTCACAACCTCTGGGAGAGTAGCATCTCAGCCGCGAATGTCAATCCCTGTTTTTATTTTCCAGATAATCTCGGATTTCCCGACAGATAAATTTCTTTAATTGTGGATTATAATGACCAATACCGGGAGCAACCACCAATTTCGATTTTGGCATATTCTGATGCAAACGATACACCGACAATAACGGACAAACCATATCCAGCCTGTTATGCACCAACAAAGCCGGAATAGCCGCGATTTTTTTTACATTTCGCATAATTTGATTATTCTTCAGCGTATAAGCCTTAGCCGCATAATTCATATAAATCCGCTGCTCGCATAACGCGGCCTCATCCAATTCTTCCGCATTCCCGAAACGGGGATTAACCGCTCCCAATACCCGTTCATACCAGCCGTAAAAATTAACAGCGCGTCGTTGTAAATCATTATTCTCAGAATTAATCAAGCCGGCATAATATTCCGGAAGCGTTTTCCAACTTCCTGCTTCAATCTGCATTTCATCAATAAATTCAGGATAAAACAAAGCACTCTGCTTATTAACCCATTCATCCTGCACACCATCAGCCAAAAATACCTGAGATAAAAGCAGACA
>CANDEX010000084.1 GCA_947383875.1 uncultured Azospirillum sp.
AGTGGTCAAGTAGTTATTGTGATACACCGGGATTACAAAATTGTACTGCTACAGAAATTCCATATGGTACAAATTTAACCCCGATTACTTGTGGTGTTGATGGCCGATTGAATACCAATGCGATATTGGCAAGTACTTGTAACGGTACAACTTATGCCGCAACAGCGACCAATAATTATCAGCCTGCCGGCTGTACAAAAGACTTCTGTAAAAAGAGCAAGTGGTTTTTACCCAGCATAAGAGATTTGCAGAATATTTATCTACAAAAAACACAAATTGATGCCTCTTTGACACTTTTGAAGAGTAATGGTGCAACATATATAGGGACTAAATATTATTGGTCCTCTACTGAGAACAATAATAACCACGCGTGGAAATTCTATATGCATAATGGTACCATGAACCCCAACACTAAGAACCCTAACAATAACTCCGTCAGGCCGGTTCTCGCTTTTTAAGATTGTCTTGTAAAAAAATAAGCCCGGATATTCCGGGCTTTAAATTTGTGGAATTTAATTAAATCTTATGCTTTTATGTATAGACTGGCGGCATATTCAAAGGAGAATCGCGATGTTTTATGTTTTCTTTGGTTTTTTATTTGGGGTGTTTATTCCTTATATGGCGCGGCGCTTTGCCAAATTTATGCCGGCGACCCCCGGTTATGCCTTATATCGGTTAGTTTGGCCGGTTAAAACGGTTTCCAATGAAAAGAAAAGAAGCAATCCCGATTACCAGAAACTGATGAGCGTTTATGTGATGCGCAGTTTGGGGTACGGTATTGTGACGGCTGCGGTTTCTTATGCGGCGGTTTTGAAATTCGGTTCCGCTTATATTTGGTGGTGTCTGGCTTTTATTTGGGTCTTGCTGTTATTGCAGGAAATTGATTATAAAACAATGTATCTTCCGGATATTTTAACGATGCCTTTGTTGTTAGCCGGATTTTTATATTCCGTATTGATTGGAGCTTGGGTTGGTCCGGCTGAAAGTTCAATCGGTGCTGTGGCCGGATATATCTTGCCGGTGGTGGCGAGTTTGTTTCTGGTTTGGAAAAATAAAGATGTGTTTGGGGGCGGGGATATTAAGCTCTTGGCTGCTGTCGGGGCATGGCTCGGAGTTGAACCGCTGCTGTATGTTGTTGTTTTGTCTTGTGCTGTTTTTGCCGGCTATGCTTTGCTGAAACGCCAGCGGTCAGGCGCATTCGGCCCGGCGATAACGGTAGCTGCAATAATTGTTGCATTTTATGTGCAATAAGTTAAAATCATCATCTATCAAAGATTGCGTAATTAAGGATATTGACAATGATTAAAAAAGCCTGGGAAAAAGATAAGCGTAAAGTCAAAAAATTGGTTGAAGGCAAAAGTTTTGACTATTTTATCCTGTTTTTGATTTGTGTGGATGCCGTGGCTCTGGGGTTTATGACTTCAGACATTGCTAATGTTTTCTTTGATAATGCTTTGTTTATTCTTGACCGGTTGTGCATGGCTATCTTTATCATGGAAATGCTGATGAAGATTTATGCTTACGGCAAGAGCTTTTTCAAAAAAGGCTGGAATGTTTTTGATTTGATTGTTGTCGCGGTTTCTTCGTTGCCGTTTGCCAGCTATTTCATTGTATTGAGAACGTTCCGCTTGTTCCGCTCTTTGAAATATGTTAACCGTTTTTCCCGTCTTAAATCTATTATCAATACATTTATTGCTTTGCTGCCGATTTTTGTTGCAATGCTGGCAGTGTTTGCCGTTTTCTTCTATGTCTTTGCGATTATTGCAGTTTGTTTGTTCGGGGATATCTTTGTCGAGTTTGCATCGCTTGGGGATTCATTATTTACGTTGTTGCAAGTCTTCACGCTGGATGGTTGGGCATCTAATATTGCCCGTCCGGTCATGTCTGTTTTCCCGCACGCGTGGTTCTTCTTTACCGCATTTGTTTTCATCTCGTTTCTTATTGTCATCAGCTTCCTGTTGAGTGCGATAGGCGAAGTGGTGCGGCGCGAGTTTCGTTTGAAATCTCGGCTTTAAAATAAAAAAGTCCCCGCAAGATGGCGGGGATTTTTTTGATTGGCGAATTACGCTTGGGTAAGGCTTATGCAGAGTTTGAATATTGCCTTGACCGTTTCCTTGGCTTCCAGATAGTTGAACGCGTTGGTTTGTAAGCTGTCGTTGTAACAAATCATTGTGCGGAAGACCAGGTTAATGGTGGGGCAGTCAACGCCGCTGCTGGTAATTTTGGGGTCGCTGTCATCATCAATGATTGATTCGTTGATGGCTGTTATCATTTCATATTCCGCATTTGCGATTTGCTGAGGAATGATATAGCCGACTTTTCTCAACTCGTTGATGGCTTCCAGATAGCGAAGAGCTGTTTGGCGGCCGCTGACAAACGGAGAAGACGGTTGTTGGGCAATCTGTTGCTGCAGTTTCCGGATATCTTCTTTCAACTGCATTTGAGTCAGACGTTTGAATTCTTCATGCGCCATATGTTTGTGGTCGCTGATGATTTCTTGCTGCTTGTTTCCGTCTGTGACAAATCCGTTCATGTGTTTTTCCATTTCTGAATTTTTGCCGAAGCGGGTTTGCAGAATGTTAAAGTAGCGTTTTGTCACCTCAGGGTTAAAGGTAAGTTTGTAGCCGATAGCCTCAAACATCATAAGTTGTAATTTTTCCATTTCATTTATTTTAATAGTTAAACATAATTGTATCTTATCTTTGTCTAAGATAAGCTTTTTATCTTTTTTGTCAAAAAGTTTTTTCTATAAATTGCAATAAAACGTGTCTTCATGCTTGACAAATTTTGTTTTGATACCTAACTAAAGGTTAGATATTTAAAACTTATGAGGAGTTGACAATGAAAATTAAACCACTGCACGACCGTGTCTTGATTAAACGTGTTGAAGAAGTTACCAAAACTGCTGGCGGAATTATTATTCCCGATACGGCAAAAGAAAAACCCAGCGAAGGCATAGTTGAAGCAGTTGGCAATGGTTTTCGCGCTGAAGACGGAAAAATCATTCCGATGAGCGTTAAAGAAGGCGATAAAGTTTTGTTTGGCAAGTGGTCCGGAACGGAAGTTAAAATTGATGGTGAAACCCGCCTGATTATGAAAGAATCGGATATTTTGGGAATTATTGAATAGTTTAGAACAACATAACGAAGGATAGAAAAATGGCTGCTAAAGATATTATGTTTGGGACTGATGCCCGTTCCAAAATGCTGAAAGGTGTTGAAACCTTGGCTAAAACTGTAAAAACCACTTTAGGTCCGAAAGGCCGTAACGTTATTTTGGATAAATCATACGGTGCGCCGAAGATTACCAAAGACGGCGTTTCTGTTGCCAAAGAAATTGAATTGGCGGATAAGTTTGAAAATATGGGTGCTCAGCTGGTTAAAGAAGTTGCCCAGAAAACCGCAGATAAGGCCGGTGACGGTACAACAACCGCAACAGTTTTGGCTGAAGCAATCATTAAAGAAGGTGTTAAAGCTGTGGCCGCCGGAATGAATCCGATGGATTTGAAACGCGGTATCGATATGGCTGTTGAGGCTGTTGTCGCAGATGTTAGAGCCCGTGCCAAAGATATTAAAACCTCTGAAGAAATTGCCCAAGTCGGTACGATTTCTGCAAACGGTGACCGTACTATCGGCGAATATATTGCCCGCGCGATGGAAAAAGTCGGTAATGAAGGCGTTATTACCGTTGAGGATGCCAAAGGTTTGGAAACCGAACTGGATGTGGTTGAAGGGATGCAATTTGACCGCGGTTATTTATCTCCTTATTTCATCACCAATCCGGACAAAATGAACTGTGAATTTGAAAATCCGTTTATTTTGCTTTATGACCAGAAAATTTCTAATTTGCAACCGCTGATTCCGGTTTTGGAAGCTATTGTTCAATCCGGCCGCGCTTTGTTAATCATTGCCGAAGATATTGAGGGCGAAGCTTTGGCTACTTTGGTTGTTAACCGTATTCGCGGCGGTTTGAAAGTTTGCGCTGTCAAAGCTCCGGGATTTGGTGATCGCCGCAAAGCGATGTTGCAGGATATTGCTATTTTGACCGGCGGTCAGGTCATTTCTGAAGAGTTGGGAATGAAGATTGAAAATGTATCTTTGGATATGCTCGGTTCAGCTAAGAGAATCGAAGTAACCAAAGATGATACGACAATTATTGACGGTAATGGCGAGAAGGATTTGATTGCGGCTCGTGCGGCTCAGATTCGTAAAGAAATCGAAGAAACTTCTTCTGATTATGACCGTGAAAAGCTGCAAGAAAGATTGGCTAAAATTTCCGGCGGCGTGGCTGTTTTGAAAGTCGGCGGCGCTTCAGAAGTGGAAGTTAAAGAAAAGAAAGACCGCATCGATGATGCTTTGAGCGCTACCCGCGCAGCTGTCAAGGAAGGCGTCGTTGCCGGCGGTGGTGTTGCTTTGCTTTATGCCGGTAAGATTCTGGAAAAATTAAAACCAGAAAATCAGGATCAAAAAGTCGGTATTGAAATTATTCGCAAAGCTACTCAGGCTCCTATCCGCCAGATTGTTGAAAATGCTGGTTTGGATGGCGCTGTTGTTGCCGGAAAATTGTTGGAAAGCGAAGATGCCAACTATGGTTTCAATGCGCAGAACGGCGAATATACCGATATGGTTAAAGCTGGTATTATTGATCCGGCTAAAGTTGTTCGCACCGCATTGCAAGATGCCGCTTCTGTTGGTGGTTTGTTAATTACGACAGAGGCAATGGTTACCGAAGCTCCAAAAGAAGAATGCCATTGCGGCGGAGCTGCGATGCCCGGAGGGATGGGCGGCGGCGCCATGGGCTTCTAATAAAACCAGTCTGACTGAAAACTAGAGCGGTTTAGTGCGGTTTCGAAAAATTCACGTACTGTTGTGTACGCTAAAATTTTTCTTACCTTCTAAACCGCTCTATTTTCCTACTCAGATTGGTTTTCTATGTGCGTATTGGCGAGATTGTTCATTTTTGAGTTCTGGCTCTAAATTTTTACTATTTGCCTCGTTCTTTGACTTTTAATGCTTTTAGCTTTGTGCTTTTGTTTATTTTAAAATTATCTTATTTTTCTATTCAGTCTTAGTTTATTTCTTTCTAATTCATTTGCTCTGCTAACGTTATTTTAAATC
The DNA here is from genome assembly GCA_947383875.1 of uncultured Azospirillum sp. The sequence continues at coordinate 5,118 of CANDEX010000084.1, forward strand.
GTTTATGTTTTCATTAGATGAAAATGGGGAGCGTTTATGAAAAAGCATTTTTATATTTTTCGACATGGGCAGACGATTTGGAATGCCGAAGGGCGTCCTCAGGGACAGCATGAGTATCCGGTGCCTTTAACGATGGATGGTCGTGAACAAGCTCAAAAGCTGGCAGAAAAGTTACAGGATAAAAAGATTAAGCTGATTATCAGTTCGGATTTATTGCGGGCACAGCAGACGGGTGAAATTGTTGCTCAGGCTTTAAACGTTCCGGTTAAGCTTGACAGGCGGTTGCGTGAGGTTGATTATGGAATTTTGAATGGATTGTATACGATTGAACGCGAAGAAGTTTATCCTGATTTTAAAAAATCTTATGAAGATTCGACTATTCCGTTTCCCGAGGGGGAGAGTTTACGTCAGGTTGCTTTGCGATTAATTGAGGTTATTAAAGATGCCTGTCGTGATTATACTTATCGAACCATTGGCTTATCTTCTCATGGGCATGCCATTACTTCTTTGATTGAAGAAGTTTTTGGTTATCAGGTTCAGAGAGTGGAAAATTGTGACTATGTCCATATTACATATGACTTGGAGAAAGATAAATTTGAGGGGGTAGAACTGCCGCAAAGGCGCGAAATATATAAGCAGGCCATTCCGAATTATTAAAAATGTAATTTTTTTGCAAAAAATGTAATTTTATGCTTGCAATTTATTTTGAATGTGGTAATTAATATTTCGTTCTAGCGATGCGGGCGTAGCTCAGGGGTAGAGCGCAACCTTGCCAAGGTTGATGTCGAGGGTCCGAATCCCTTCGCCCGCTCCAATTCAA
>CANDEX010000085.1 GCA_947383875.1 uncultured Azospirillum sp.
TAGTCTGTCGGCGTTTTCGGGCCATAGTCATCACAGGTTAAGTTATAGCCGGCTTCGCAGCTACAGGAGGCATAGGTCGAAGATAATTGGAAATAGCTTTTGCTCAATGAGCGCACCCAGCATTCGGGGTGAAATAAAGAGAGAAGAAAACTTATCCCTCAAACACAAAAAACCTCCTTACGGAGGTTTTTCTTTTAGGTTTCTGCCTGACAATTGCTAACCAGCTCACAAAGCTCCGCAACTGTCACAGCATCATTTTCAGGAAGCGTTATATTGAAACATTCTTCCAATTTCACAGCCAATTCGGTACGGTCGAGGCTGTCCAAATAGTGTGCAAGTTTAGTGTGCATTGTTACGTCACACACATCAACTCCGGCGACTTCGGCAACCGCTTTCCTGACATTTTCAACAACATCTGAATGCCTAAAGCTTATTGAAATCTCATCTTCCATAATAATTCTGCTTAAAGGATTAATTACGTTCCGGCGAGTTTATTATATACCGTCCTATAAACATCTGCTACGGTTTTCATGCTTTCTATTTCATTGTCCGTAATATGAATCCGGAAATCCCGTTCCAAAACCATCGTCAGTTCAACCAAATCCAGAGAATCGAAGAATAAATCATTTTTCAGACTTGCTTTCGAAGTGATTTTATCTCTGTCGATATTGCCTAAATCATAGATAATATCGTTTATTCTTTGAATGTTTCCTGAAGAGAGGTTACATCCTTTAACTACTGCATTTTTGTTTTCTTTCATAATAATCTTATTTAAGTTAATAATATGTCATTAGTTATGAGCAATAAAATATTTTTCTTTTTCTGTCAATGCTTATACAAAACCCCGGAATTCATCCGGGGTTTTGATTATACTTTTTAAGCAACTTGTCCGTGACAATGTTTATACTTCTTGCCACTGCCGCAGGGACAAAGATCATTACGGGCAATTTTTCCCCAAGTATCGGGATTATGAGGATCTATTGCGCCTTGGGCATAACGGAACGGAGCTGCCTTTTCGCTGTTCTCTTCTTCAGAAGCTGTCCGCCCGACAATAGCTTCCGGCTGCTCATGAATTTCTTGCATATGGGTCGGCTGGCTTTGCGGTTGGAACGCTTCGGCACTTTCCGCCTGAATCGTTGCGCGACACATCAGGAATGTGGTTTTCTCACGCAGCTGATCAAGCATATTGGAGAAGAGGTTAAAAGCTTCTTTCTTATATTCAATCAGCGGGTCTTTCTGACCATATGCACGCAAAACTATGGTATGACGCATTAAGTCAAGTGTTGCAATATGCTCTTTCCACAACTGATCCAGTACTTGCAGCAAAATATTCTTTTGCAACAGATGCATGATATCTTCCGGAATATGGGCATTTTTGGCTTTTAATTCCTCTTCCAGAGTGTCTATAATCTTCCGACACATGGTTTCGGCATCCATTTCTGCTTCTTTTGCCCAATCACTCAATGGGAAATCAAAGCCGGTAATGCGCAGCATCTCCTGCCGTAATTCTTCTACCGGCCATTCGGATGGTGTTAAGTGCGACGGCAGATAAGAGCAGATAATATCAGCCAAATACTCCTCACGCATATCCTGCAGAGTTTCGGAAACATCTTCGGTTTCCATCAATTCTTTGCGCTGTTCATAAATAACTTTACGCTGATCATTCATAACATTGTCGTATTTCAGCAGGTTTTTACGAATATCAAAGTTGCGTTCTTCCACTTTCTGCTGGGCCTTTTCCAAAGCTTTGCTTATCCACGGGTGTATCAAAGCTTCTCCCTCCGGCAAACCCAAACGCTGCAGCATGATTGACATCCGTTCAGATCCAAAAATACGCATTAAATCATCTTCCAGCGAGAGGAAAAATTTAGAAGTTCCCGGATCGCCCTGACGGCCGGCACGGCCGCGGAGCTGATTATCAATGCGGCGGCTTTCATGGCGTTCAGTGCCCAAAATATACAATCCGCCGCTGGCCAGAACTTTTTCCTTGTCTTCAGCAACCTGCTGTTTGAATTTGGCTTTCAGTTCCTCAATCTGTTCCGGGGTTTCCTCTCCGGTCAAGACTTCCTTTAACTTCATATCAACGTTACCGCCAAGCTGGATATCGGTACCGCGTCCGGCCATATTGGTGGCAATGGTAATGGCTCCCGGAACACCGGCCTGAGCCACAATAGCAGCCTCGCGTTCATGGTGGCGGGCATTTAAGACCTCAAAGCGGACCGAAGATTTGGCGCGAAGCATTTCTGCCACTAATTCTGATTTTTCAATAGAGGTTGTTCCCACCAGAATCGGCTGTCCTTTTTGATGGCACTCTAAAATTGTATCAATAATTGCCTTATATTTTTCTTTTTCGGTACGATAAATAACATCATGTTCATCCTGCCGCTGTACCGGACGATTGGTGGGAATTTCCACGGCACAAAGGCCATAAATGTCATTAAACTCGGCTTCTTCGGTCATGGCAGTACCTGTCATACCGGACAACTTAGGATACAAACGGAAATAATTCTGGAATGTAATTGAGGCTAAAGTCTGGTTTTCAGACTGGATTTTTACCCCTTCTTTTGCTTCAATCGATTGGTGCAGCCCGTCAGAATAACGGCGTCCTTCCATCATACGACCGGTAAACTCGTCAATAATCATGACCTTGCCGTCTTTAACAATATAGTCAACATCGCGAATATGCATTTTATGCGCCCGCAATGCCTGATTGACAAAGTGCACCAAGGCCACATTATTTATATCATACAAACCGCCTTCGGTAATCAGGCCGACTTCTTTCAGCAGTTTTTCAACATGTTCCATACCGGTTTCGGTCAGAACGACTGTTTTGGCTTTCTCATCTTTCTCATAATCTTCATTGTTCAGACGCGGAATAATGTTGCTGACGCTGATATACTTTTCAGAAGAATCCTCGGCCGCGCCGGAAATAATCAGCGGGGTTCTGGCTTCATCAATCAAAATAGAGTCAACTTCGTCGACAATGGCATAGTTAAACGGGCGTTGCACCATTTCATCCAAGCTGAATTTCATATTATCACGCAGGTAGTCAAAACCTAATTCATTGTTGGTTCCGTATATAATATCGCAATTATAGGCAGCGCGGCGTTCATCATCGTTTTTACCGTGAACAATATAGTCAACGGTTAAGCCCAGAAAACGATAGACCTGCCCCATCCACTCAGCATCGCGTTTAGCCAAATAATCATTGACCGTTACAATATGGACTCCCTTGCCCTCCAGAGCATTTAGATAAGCGGCCAGCGTGGCGACCAAAGTTTTACCTTCACCGGTTTTCATTTCAGAAATCATGCCTTTGTGCAGCACAATACCGCCAATGAGCTGAACATCATAATGGCGTTGACCGAGGGTTCTTTTGGCTGCCTCACGGACAACGGCAAAAGCCTCAGGCAAAAGTTCGTCAAGAGTTTCACCTTTTTTCAAACGTTGTTTGAATTCTTCTGTTTTTGCCTTTAACTCGTCATCGGAGAGTTTGGTAATCTCAGGTTCCAGAGCATTGATGTGTTGAACGATTTTATATTGTTTTTTTACAAAACGGTCATTGGCACTGCCAAAAACGGTACGGGCTAACTTACCTAACATATTACTATACCTTATATCTATTTTTATAATTCTCTCTACATTTAGTGTTTATATATTATAAAGTCAATAGCTTACTCCAAAGCTTTACAGTTATAAACCAGAGAAAAAAATAGTTTGGATTTTTAAACCTACTTATTATATAAGTAATAAAAGTTGCAATATTTTACGGAGGTAATGGTAATGAAATACAACTATCTGGCTCTGGCATTGGTTTCTGCCGCAGCTCTGAGCGCAAATGCATATGCTGAAGGTAAAAACGGCGTTGCCGCCGTGGTCAATGGTGAGAAAATCACCGTAGCGGATGTTAAAAAAGGGTATGAAGAAAATCCGCAAATTCAGGCAAAAGTTCCGTTTAATGAATTTTACGGAAAAGCTCTTGACATTTATGTCAACGGTAAGCTGATTTATCAGGCTGCCGTGAAAGACGGGGTTACCGACACTCAGGCTTATAAAGATCAGTTGAAAACAGCTCAGGAAGATGTTGCCCGCAAGGTTTATCTGGAAAAAAGAGTCAAAGCTGAAATTACTGACGCGGATATTAACAAAGCTTACAACGAATATAAAAGCAATTTCAAATCTCAGAAAGAAATTAAAGCACGTCATATTTTGGTCAGCTCGGAAGCTCAAGCCAAAGATATTATTGCACAATTGAAAAAAGGTGCAAAATTTAATGATTTAGGCAAAAAATATTCTAAAGATAAATCTGTAGATTTAGGTTACTTTACTGAAAACATGATGGTTCCGGAATTTGGTAAAGCTGCCTTTGCCATGAAAAAAGGTCAAATTTCTCAAACTCCGGTCAAAACTCAATTTGGCTATCATATTATTGCGGTTGACGATACTCGTACCACCAAACCGCAGCCTTTAAAAGAGGTTAAGCCGCAAATCGAAGCTATGTTGACTCAACAAGCTGTTGCTAAAATCTTCAAAGATTTGAATGAAAACGGAAAAATTGAGAAATATTCACTGGACGGTAAGGTTTTACCGAACACTCCGGCGGCAGCTATTGCTCAATAATCCACAAAGGATAAATAAATCTCGTTTTTATAAACTCCCCGGTTTCCGGGGAGTTTTATTGTAATATTTCGTAATATTTCAATAAATTGACACCGTAATATTTTGTAATTTTTATTTGATTGTCAGTGCTGCTTCTTTCCGCAAAGATGAATGTATCAATTAACAAAAAAGGATATTGAAAAGATGAAACACGGAAAGAATTTTACCTTAGGTGATTATGTTATTATCAAAAAACCTGACTTGGTCGAAGTTGGCGACAATGTACGGATTTCAGATTTTTGTCGGATTTCATCCGCTTGTAAAATAGGCTCAGACTGTGAGATTGCTCCCGGCACTTATATTGCCGGAGGTGATGGCAAATATACCTTTCAAATGGGGGAATGCTCCAGTTTAGCGGCCGGTGTCAAAGTCTGGTTGTCCAGTAATGACTATGTGAATGAACTGGTGACTCATTCCGTGCCGGAAGTTAAGGAAATTCAAGGTAATGTTCGACTGGGCAAATATACCGGTGTAGGAACCAATTCGGTTATCATGCCCAATAATGATATTCCTGAAGGTGTCAGTATCGGCGCACTCAGTTTTGTTCCCTCTAATTATAAATTTGAGCCATGGACAGTTTATGCCGGACGCCCTATTCGTCCCATCAAAAAACGCAACAAAGAAAATGTACTCAATACATTGCGTAAAATCGGCTATATGAAATAAGGAGAAGACAAATGTGCGGATTAGTCGGATATATCGGAAACAATGCTGTTGAACAAACTCTTCTGGAAGGACTGAAAAATCTGGAATACCGCGGATATGATTCCGCTGGAATCGCTCTAAACGACAATCAAAATATTGATGTTTTTAAAGCAAAAGGAAAACTGAACAACCTCACAACGATTTTAAACAACCGTTCAAAACCGGCGCAAAACTCCATGCTTGGAATCGGTCATATTCGCTGGGCAACCCATGGTAAAGCCACAACCGAAAACGCGCACCCTCACCTGTCCAATGACGGCAAATTGGTTCTGGTTCATAACGGCATTATCGAAAATTATCAACAGCTGCGTCATGAGCTTGAAACAGAAGGCTTTGTTTTTCATTCACAGACAGATACGGAAACCGCCGTTCATGCCATTGACCGCGAATATAAAAAATCGCATTCGCTGGAGCTGGCGGTTACAGCAGGGGTTAAATTGCTGGAAGGTGCTTTTGCTTTTTGCATTATGCATAAGGATGAACCG
>CANDEX010000086.1 GCA_947383875.1 uncultured Azospirillum sp.
GGCATCATCGCCTTGACCGTACCGCAAGTACCAACCGGCATAAAGGCCGGCGTATCAATAGTGCCGTGCTTGGTGTGAAGTTTGCCAAGGCGGGATTTGCCACTTTTTTTCAGAATTTCAAATTTTAACGCCATCTTTTTCCTCAATCATATTTATTTGAGCCGATAATGCAACAAGAAGCGTTTTTTGGCAAGGACTATTATTTTGAGAGCACACATTAAGAAAAAATTCCTTGACTTTTTAATATATATATGCAATACATATTCTTGCCACTTTGAATAAGTGTGCCCAAAATAAGAAAGTTCAAAATGAAAAAGCTTATTTTTTACAGCCTTACGGGATGTTTCATGCCTTTTCCGGCATGGGCGGGAGAAATCTTTATTCCTTTAGCCCTTCCCTGTTTCTCTTTACCTTATGTCATTATTCCTTTTATTTTGATTGAGGCAGCTTTTTTATTCCAACAATTGCAAAAAGAAGAAATTACAAAGACAAAAGCCGTCATAACTGCGATTTGGGCAAGAGGATATTCAATGATTATGGGAATGCTTGCTTTAATAGTGTTTCTTATCATTGTGCAGTTTGCCATTTTTTCTCCATTAACGCATCTGTTTTGCCAAGCTATCGGAGGATGCAGCAATGAAGATTTCATCAAGTATAAAATCTTTGCTTTTGGAATTATCGAAGATTACAGAGAAGATTATCTTACCTGGTTCTATCAAGGAATTCTTTATTATATTTCATTAGTTTTACTGGAATATGGCATATTTCAACGGGAATTGCCAGGAATTGATAAAAAAAGGCTGCTTAAAATATCTTTTATCATTAACACCATAACTTATCTAATATGGCTAATAACTATTTGTATTTGGGCCGCAGTATCATAAGAGCCTCCAACTTAACCACTCCATGAAAGCTATTTCATGGCGTTTTTTTTATTTTAAATGAAAGGAAAAAACAATGTCTACAAAGCACCGGTAATTTTAATTATAGCGGCTAAATATTTTTAACTAATTTTGTTAACACAAGCAGGTTAATTCAGTATAAGTTTTTAACACTAATTTATTTATCTGGCAAAAAACATAAATGATGATATCAAGGATTAGAAACCATACCATATATTTCCGGGTTACATCTGAAATTGTCTTCAACATTTTATACATCGTGGTTTGTGGCATATCGCTAAAAACCTTATGCATTGATACTAAATAAAATAGCAACGCATACAATAATATTGTTCCCCAAATTCCAAGATTTATGCCCAATATATTAAAAATTATAACTATCGGATAAAAAGTATAAATAAAAGGCGTCAGCAAAGACCTGACGTAACACGAATCATTAAAATAATAATTATTATTATGAGAAAAAACTAAGCATATCGTCAAATTTAATGCGGCTGTTATTCCATAAAAAATCAGCCACATATAAAATATTGACATTCTTTTATATTCTATTGAATTAAAAATCATATGACATCTAACCTTTACTCACAATGAAAAAATAAAATAACAAAATGCAAACATCAAGTACAAAACCGACAACACAGATAATGCCTCGGAAATTCGCTTTAAATGCAAGCTCAAATGGCTATCCTTATCAAAAATTTTATATGCATTAATCAATAAAGTCCACACAGAGAGAATTAAGCCATACCACCATAAATTTCCCTCCAAAGGAGAAAAAATTATACTCATTGGCAAAAAAGGGACTAACAACAATAATGTGCCTAAATCATATTTGTCATCAGAGAAACAGAATCCTATAATGGTCATTATCACAGATGTCCAAATATAGAGATAAACCGTATCAGCAAAATTCCAGTTTTGCTGATATATTTTTTATTAACTCAATCATAAGGAATATCATAATGAAACAAAAACAAAATTCAACATCTAAAGAAAAAGCCGGAATATTACTTTTTTATCAAAGGCGCATATTCTAAAACCTCGCCAATCACCTTAACAGCGAAATAAGCTAAAAAAGACATATAAATTAAAAAACATATGCGCGCCACCAAACTGATGACCATAACAATTTTCTTAAACCATAAATGAATGATACGGTTATAATAATCATATAGGGTTAAATTTGCTATATAAGGTAGAATCAGCAAACCAATAAAGGCATCAATGTGGATACTCAAATCACCATTTTTCAACGAGAAAGGAGATGTAAACGGATAAAACATATAAAAAAATGCTTCACCTAGAGTTAGTTGATTAGCAACAACTCGAAGAAGAGCAAAAAAATAAAAACAGCCCCAAAACCACCAGTAAACTTTAACCATACTGGCGGTTTTTAATTTTAAATAAATATTTTTAATTAAACTTTTAATCATAATTGGAGTATAGAAAATGAAACTTGATTTTGCAATTGAAAATCTTCCCAGAGGAATTTAAGAATCTACAACTTTTACACAATATACACTAATACTTGACTTTTTAGTTGTTTTATGATAATTGTCATTTTGCCACTTGGGACAAGTGTGCCTAAAATAAGAAAGTCCAAAATGAAAAAGCTTATTTTTTACGGCCTTTTGGGATGTTTCATGCCTTTTCCGGCATGGGCGGGAGATTTAGGTATTCCGTTGATTATCCCCTATGTTATACTACCTTATTCTATTATTCCTTCCATAATAGTTGAAACCGGATTTTTATTTTGGTTGCTGCATAAGGATGGAGTATCCAAAACAAAAGCTTTCATAACAACCCTCTGGGCAAGAGGATATTCTATGCTTATGGGAATCCCTTCATTGTTAGTTATTCTTTGTGTTTTGCAGTTTATCATTGTTGGTCCGATTGTTCTGTTTCTTTGCAGTACTTTCGGAGAATGCACAAATAGAAATTTTTTAGAACATGATGTTCTTGCCTTTGGAATTCATTTAAATTCAGGGCACGAATACTTCACCATCTTATACCAGACAATCAGCTATTATTTTCTTTTAGTTTTACTGGAATATGGCATATTTCAACGAGAATTGCCAGGAATTGATAAAAAAAGGCTGCTTAAAATATCTTTTATCATTAACAGCGTGACTTATCTTATTTGGTTAATAATTATTTGCATTGGGCTCGAATGATACGAGCTTCCAACTTAACCACGCCATGAAACAACATTCATGGCGTTTTTTTTATTTAAATGAAAGGAAAAACAATGTCTACAAAACACCAACCTTACATGGAATACTATATGAAAAATCATGATTTTCTTGGTAAATTTATAGGCCATGTTCGGGTTAAATATGTCGATGAGAACGGCATAGAACATATTCGCGGTTTGAATCAGGATGATTTAGGCCAAAAAACAATATATGAAAATGGAGTTAAAGACAGTTCTAATATTGGATTAGAACGATATTCTGCCTCCAATAAAGTTTTGCTTTCCAAAGAACAAAGCAACAATGTTAAAGAACTAATATCCCAGATGGATAAAGGTTACCCTAAATATAATTTCATTGACAGCAATTGTGTTGATTTTGTAAATAAATTTCATCGAATTTATAATAAAGACGGAAATTTTGAAGATGCTCTAACCCCAGAACAAAAGCAAGCCGTTACATTGAGCCGCAGTTATAATAAAGCTATGTATAAATACCCGATAGAAAAAACAGGCATAAACTCGCAGACGGTTACTCCTGACATAGAAATTAAAGAAGATCCGAATCCTGAATTGACGCGGGCATGGGATAGTATCATGAAAGGCGGAAATGACGAGAAAAACAACGCTAAGAAAGCTGCTGCTAAGGAAGAAGCTCCGGAAAAGAGTTATTATGACAGATACAAAGAATTGGAAGATCCGGTTGAAGATTTGCTTTACAAAAAACCTGAAGATTTAACGCAGGATGAAGTCAATCAGGCGCACAAACGCAGTTTTGAATGCAAAGACCCGGCGGAACGGCAGCGTTACGACAAAATCGTTTCCGATTATTACCGTACCAATTACAGTAACCGCCCGCAGCGGCAGGATGATACCGGCAAAGGTCTGGAACCGCAAGCCATTCGCCGCATTCCGGAGCAAAGTTCGCCTTTGCTTTCTTCTTCCGGACGTCCGGTTGATGAGGAAATTCGTTCAACGTCCGAACGCTTATCTCAAATCGACAGTAATCCTTTTCATGACAGCGGCGTTCGCGCTTTGCAACGCGGACTAAACAAAGCAGGAGCGTCCCCTCAGCTCAAAGAAGATGGCGAATTAGGACCGAAAACCACTTCGGCATGGAAGCGCGCCGCCACCGAAAACCCTGCGAAACTTAATCAGGCTTTAGGCACAGGAAGCATGGAAAATCTGATTGCCAAAAACCGCGGCACAACTTTCAGCCCTCAAGATTTGGACAGTTCTGCTCGTTCGGCATGGGGCGATGACGGCGGCAGGATACTGCAACGCAGTTTAAATCAGGCCGGCAATGCCAAGGAGGATTATGAACCGTTGAAAGAAGATAATGATGTTGGCGAGAAGACAGCAAGCACTTTTAATCGGCTAAAAGAAGATGATGAAGACGGCCTGTTGGCTTCTCTGGATAAGATGATTATCTAAAAGGCATGAAAAAAGGGAGCGGAACGCTCCCTTTTTGCCTTAACAGAGAAATTAGATTTCACCGTCAGCATAACGTTTAGCCATAGCGGACATCGGAATAGCTTTAATTTTATCAGCGTGACCGGCAGCACCGAAAGAAATGTAACGAGCTTCGCAGACTTTCTGCATTTCTTCAATAGCCGGTTTGAGATATTTGCGCGGGTCAAACTCTTTCGGATTTTCGGCAAAGAGTTTGCGAATCGCACCGGTAATAGCCATACGGCAGTCGGTATCAACATTAACTTTGCGAACACCGGATTTAATACCGCGAACGATTTCTTCAACAGGTACACCGTAGGTCTGAGGAATAGCACCGCCATAAGCATTAATCAAATCCTGCAATTCCTGCGGCACAGAAGAAGAACCGTGCATAACCATGTGGGTATTAGGCAATTTTTTATGAATCTTTTCGATAACATCAATAGCCAGAATCTCACCATCCGGTTTGCGTGTGAATTTATATGCGCCGTGAGAAGTTCCGACAGCAACAGCCAAAGCATCCAATTTGGTTTCTTCAACAAAGCGGGCAGCTTCATCAGGGTCAGTTACCAGACGTTTCTTGTCGATAACGCCTTCAGCGCCGTGGCCGTCTTCCTTGTCGCCTTGACCGGTTTCCAAAGAACCGATAACACCGAGTTCACCCTCAACAGAAGCACCGACAGCATGAGCGCGGGCAACAACTTCTTTGGTAACATTAACATTATATTCAAAAGAAGAAGGGGTTTTACCGTCAGCTTCCAAAGAACCATCCATCATGACAGATGAATAACCGTTGACAATGGCAGACTGGCAGATATTGACGGAAGAACCATGATCCTGGTGTAAACAAATCGGCAATTCAGGAAACATTTCAATACCGGCAGCAACCATGTGACGGATCATCGGATCACCGGCAAATTTGCGAGCACCGGTAGAGGTTTGCAGAATAACCGGGGCATTGACTTTTTTGGCAGCCTGCAAAACAGCAATAATCTGCTCCATATCGTTAATATTGAAAGCCGGAACACCGTAGTTATTTTCGGCGGCATGGTCAAGAATCTGACGCATTGTAACTAAAGGCATAGTTTTCTCCTTAATTTGTTTTTTGTTTATCTGCGGTGACTATACCCCGTCCGCATTTTTTTGCAAGATTTTTCTCTTTTTGCCCCACAG
>CANDEX010000087.1 GCA_947383875.1 uncultured Azospirillum sp.
GCTTCTTACGTCTCTTAGCCTCTCTCTTCATTATGCTCAACAAAACGCTCCAGACAGCCGCCTATCCCAAACCGACCCGGATTGGTATTGCTGTCACTCCTACCAGCCTCTTTACCTACCTCCTGCCACCACCGCTTCTTACGTCTCTCTGCCTCTCTCTTCATTATGCTCAACAAAACGCCCCGAATGGTCGCCTATCCCAAACCGCCCCGGATTGGTAAGCCTAATCTCCGGCTGGAATGCCTATATCTATCCGCCTTACTCATAAGGGGGATAAAGCTTACCGAATCATAAACCGCTCTCTTGCGCTTCTTTATTAAAATATCTTGCAATAAAATAAATAGAGGTAAACTATCAGCCTGCCTTTGTGAAAGCAGTATTCGCTGGCTTGGCATGGAAATGGGGAGATGAGAGTTACCAGACATAAAAAACTGTATGCCCTTTATCAAAATAAACCACCCCTCATATGGATAATTCTATTCTCTATGGGGGGTGGAAATCGGTAAGATAGTTAGGAGATTATGCCAATGGAAAGGGATGAATGTAATAGAAGCCGAGGTATGTCTGGATTATGTCTGTATGTTATCGGAGATACCGCCGAAATATTTTGTAAGCTTCATCCCGGGTTATTTCAAAGGAAAAAGTCGTTTTCAGCTATATGAATGGTGAGGAAATGCAGCATTCCAATATAGAAACAGAGAATTTTGATGTAGGGGATATGATGTTGAGACAACAGGTGAGAACTCTCACAAGATTGTAAAATATATACTGAATTAATTAAAAAAGATGCTGAAGCCTCCCAATTGACATTTAAATTAGCCCCGTTTATGGGGGCAAGTTATTACTGCCTGGGCAGTTACTGTGTGCCATTTAGGTGTGAGCTTGTAATGTTAGGGGATATTCGCATAGGAAGAAGCTCGCGTTTTCGGTGGAGCTTTTATGATTCGAATATAACAGATGTAAAAAATCCTAAATCTTTGCGTTATAGATAAAGAATGGAAGAAGTAATGTACTTAAAAATGCTGCGATGGGGCGTAAAGTGTTTGATTTGACGGGTGTTTTGTCAGTGCTGCAGGTATTAATGAGGCCTTGATGCAATGTTCTGTAGAATATCCGTGATGCGAAGATTTAGGACAAACTTGGCTTGTTCTAAAATGATACCACCGGCTTACGCCGGTGGTGTTTCATGAGAAGAATTAACGCCCACTTCGGCTCGCTGCATAATGATTCTTTGGGATGTTGGTTTGTGTTTTCTTGTTGTCATTGGGATAATTATAATGTGGTGCTCCCAAATATGGAACACGAAGCCCCGGGACATGATGATCTTTTTCCAGATTTTCACCCATCTGACGAAGTTTAGCACTTTCGTCGGCAATCATTTCTTTGGTTATATCATGACTCTTGGTATCGGGGTCTGCTTCGCGACGGCGTACAAATTCGTCATTCAATTCTTTTTTGGCTTCTGAAGAATGTCTTGCGGACATAACATCGAACATCTTACTCATATATTCTTTAGGCATTTGACGGACATTAATTTCCTCGTCAAAGGTTATACCTGCTTTATGTAATGATTCCATAAACGCTTTCTGGTCTTCAGGTTTCATCAGGCTGACTAAGTCTCCCATTGTTCCCTGGCTGGCTTTTTCATATAAACCGTAGATATCTTGGATGGCGCGGGAGGCACCAATAACCTTGTCTGCTTCTTTGCCATTAATTGCATTTTGTAATCCCGGTTTTAAGACGTCGTCAAAGTTGTCTTTAAATGGCTTGAAGAAATATTCTCCTTTTAACTCGGCAATTTTTCCGGCTTGACGCCCATTGGTATCTGCGCCCATGTTGATTTCCATTTGAACTGCTAAACGGTATTTAAATTCTATCAAATCTTTTTCACTCAACGAGCCTGCTGCAGTCTCAATCATTCTTTTGGCGTGATGCTCGTTGATGTTAATTCCCCGAGGTATAACCCCTGCACGAGCGCAAGCCATACGAAATTCTCCGGTGTCATCATCACTTAAACCTTTAGGGAAGCGGATGTATTTATTCCCTTGGCTTTTTTGTAATCCAATAACTTTATCAGCTACGTCCCCGGTTACTTTGGCCCCTTTGGGCATGGCATATCCTACGTTGATACCTCCCTTGCCATCAGGTTTAATCATAATACGATAAGAATAGGTTTCGTTGACGTTGCCGTTTTTATCGCGTTTGCCGTCTAATTTATAGTTATTAGGATTGCTGTTTGGATAAACACTGAAGACAGTCCAACCGCTTAAGCTGACAAATTGTCTCAAGTTGTCTGATCTTTCGTGGCGGAAATAGCTGCGGTTTTTTTGTTTTCCCTTTGATTTTTGCAGCCAGGTTTCCATTTCTTCTATGGCTTTGGGGTAGCCCTCTTTTTTCTTTTCTTTATCTTTTTCAGGTGTTAATTGATCTGATTTTTTCAGCCACTGTTCACTACTTGGGTCAGAAATAATTTGAGGGAGCTCTTCGCCGCTGATTATATTTTGAGGAGCGGGCTCTTCTTTCTGCTGTTCATAAGGTCTGTTTTTATTATTTTCTTGAGATTTTTTATTTGCTTCTTCCGCACGGGCAGCCTGAGCTTTTTCAAATGCTTCTTTGATGCTTGGTTCTATGGTTGGCGGTAATTCAAAATTTTTAATTCCGCGGACATAGAGAAAATCCAGCAAGGTTTTCATTTGGTCTTCAGATACCTGTTTATCGGGAAAAGTGATTTTTCCATCGCGAATCGCAAAGAAAAATGGTGCGCCATCCATTTGTTTTTGAATTGCTAAACCGAGTTCACCTTTTTCAGATTGAATGATGATGCTGGAAATACCGTCTTCTTTTTTTCCGCTGTCGGTTGCTTTGGCATTTTGCTGAATAGAATATAATTTTGCGTATAATTCAGGATTCCGCTCATAGTAATCTTGTTGCAACAATGCTGCATCACGCGATTTACCCAATGCATCAGATGTTTTACTGTAGTTACTTTGTCCTTCAATCAGTTTTATTTTAATGTCTTTTTTTTCTTGATTGATTTTGTCGGTGCTTTGCTTTACAAATTCCGTCATATTATTGGCTAACAAATCTTTTAAACGCTCGTATTCTTCCGGTTTGTTTTTTTGTAAATCCGGAGCAATGGCCGCAAAGTAATCGGACGGGTTTCCGGTCAATAATTCGCTTAATTCCTTATTGGATTCGAAACGATCGTTTTGGATGGTTTTCAGCTCTTCAAATTCCTGCCGAGCATTATTCAGTTTACGCTGCACATCTTTAACGGCGCGTTCCAGAGCCTGTTCAATTTTTCTGGGAGAGTAAGAACTTTGAAACTCACCCGGTTTTTCAGCGTCCGGGGCATTAAAATCGGTAAATAAAATACTTCTGTCTGCCATTGTTTCAATCCTTACATCTAAACTTTATTATTTTAATACTAGCATATTCTGATAAAAAGGCAAATGTATTTTGACAAAAAACTTATTAAATTTTTGTTAAAATCTCTATTGTTGATTATTTTTTAGACAAATAAACCCCTGCCGAGGGGCAGGGGTTTGTTTTCATCTGTGGATTGCTTATTTCTTTAACACAACCACACCCGGGAGTTCTTTGCCTTCCATCCATTCAAGGAAAGCACCGCCGGCAGTTGAAATGTAAGAGAATTTATTTGCAACACCAGCATTTTCCAGAGCGGAAACCGTATCGCCGCCGCCGGCAACCGTTGTCAGTCGTCCTTCACCGGTCAGAACAGCAGCACGTTGGGCAACTTTATTGGTGGCGTTGTCAAAAGGAACTAACTCAAATACACCAAGAGGGCCGTTCCAAACTAAAGTTTTGCATTCTTCAAGTTTTTTATTGATGGCTTCAATAGTTTTGTCACCAACATCCATCAGGCTCCAGCCTTCAGCCGGAATGTGTTCCAAATCAACGGTTTTGTGTTCAGCATTTGCTTTGAATTCCTTAGAGACAACCACATCTTTCGGCAAGATAATTTCGCAGTTGTTTTCTTTGGCTGTTTTCATGATTTCTTTCGCAGTATCAATCATGTCCATTTGAACCAGAGAGTTGGCTTCATTGATGGTGTTAATGCCGCTTGCTTTCATAAAAGTATGAGCCATACCACCGGAAATAACCAGCATATCAACTTTTTTGACCAAGTTGTTAAGCAGATCGAGTTTTGTTGAAACTTTTGAACCGCCGACAACAGCCATTAACGGGCGTTGAGGGTTGTTAAGACCGGTAGTCAGGGCGTTGACTTCTTCTTCCATTAACAGCCCCATGGATGCCGGACGTAATTTAGCTGCAGCAACCATTGAAGCGTGGGCACGGTGAGCGGTTGAGAAAGCATCTGAAACATAAATATCAGCAGGTTTAACCAGTTCTTCGGCAAATTTTTCATCACCTTTTTTCTCTTCGTTATAAAAACGCAGATTTTCAAGCAGTAAAACTTCGTTGGCGTTCATTGCTTTGATGGCCGCTTCAACCTTGGGGCCGATGCAGTCGTCAACAAAAATGACTTTGTGTCCCAAAGCTTTTTCCAGTTCAGGAGCAACATGACTCAGCGAGTTTTTCATGTCACCTTTGCCTTCAGGGCGACCAAAGTGTGAGATAACCACAACTTTAGCTCCTTTATCCATCAATGTTTTGATGGTCGGTACCGTACGGTCAATACGGGCTGTGTTGGTAACGTGAAAATTTTCATCCATCGGGACATTCAGGTCAGCACGGAGCATAACGACTTTACCGTTCAAATCACCTAAATCTTTTATTGTTTTATATTCCATTTATTTTTCCTTTACAAAAAACAAAACCCCCTTGGTGAGCAAGAGGGTTTGTTTCATTTAAATTAGCCGTTTACTTTAGCCATGTGAGCAACGAGGTCGAGAACCTTGTTAGAATAGCCCCATTCATTGTCATACCAGCTGACGACTTTAACGAAAGTTGGGGTCAACTGAATACCGGCTTTAGCATCAAAGATAGATGTACGAGCATCACCCAAAAAGTCAGAAGATACAACATCATCTTCTGTGTAACCTAAAATACCTTTGAGTTCGCCTTCAGATGCTTTTTTCATAGCGGCGCAGATGTCTTCATAAGAAGCTGCTTTCTTCAGGTTGACAGTCAGGTCAACAACAGAAACGTCTAATGTCGGAACGCGGAAAGACATACCTGTCAATTTACCGTTCAGAGACGGAATGACTTTGCCGACAGCTTTAGCAGCACCGGTAGAAGACGGAATGATATTGCCGGCAGCAGCGCGACCGCCTCTCCAGTCCTTAACAGACGGGCCGTCAACGGTTTTCTGGGTAGCAGTGGTGGAGTGAACTGTTGTCATCAAGCCATCTTCAATACCAAAAACATCATTCAAAACTTTAGCAATCGGAGCCAAGCAGTTTGTGGTGCAAGAAGCGTTGGAAACAAATTGAGTTCCTTTAACATAAGAATCGGTGTTTACACCGCAGACGAACATCGGAGTATCATCTTTAGACGGAGCAGACATAACAACGTATTTAGCACCGGCATCAATGTGACCCTGAGCTTTTTCTTTGGTCAGGAATAAACCTGTAGATTCAACAACATAATCAGCACCGATTTCATTCCATTTCAGGTCAGCCGGGTTCTTTTCAGCGGTAACGCGGATAGTTTTGCCATTGACAACCAATTTGCCGTCTTTAACTTCAATAGAACCGGTGAACTGG
>CANDEX010000088.1 GCA_947383875.1 uncultured Azospirillum sp.
AATGCTTATGCTCTTACTTGCGGGGCGCAGCCCTCTTGTGCTGACTTGGGATACAAATACACCGGCACAACAACCGACTGCCTCAACGAACCGCTCAAGTGTCCCTTCAACTCATCTTACTTCAACTGCGTAAAAAAAGCTGATGCTGTTAAAAACATGGTTTTGGATTGGAATAATAAGAAACAAATCAATCTGGTATCTTCAACCTATTATGCCAGCAGTTATGGTATTATTATCGGCAAAATACAAGATATTAACGGCCAAGGGGCTTCTGTTACAATTAACGGAAATGAGGTTTCCGGAACAGGATGGAGGGAGATATATACATTCTTTTATTCTCAAGTTTCGCCAAACGATTCAATTAAAGCATTTGGACAAAATCCGAACTTCTTTTTTGTTCCTTATAAGAATATTTAAGAATAAAACCCCGCATTGAGCGGGGTTTTATTATTCTTCATTTTCAGGCGTTTTATCCAAAGCTTCTTGAAGTTGAGCAATTTCGGTGTCATCCAACTCCACTGCCGGAACGGTATAGCTTTCGCTAAACCAATTTCCCAAATCTATATCCGCGCAACGCTTGGAGCAAAAAGGCTTATATTTGTTTTCCGGTGCAATTTTATGGCAAATCGGGCATTTGTGGGTTTTAATGACATCACTCATTTCATCACCCGACCGGTTCCCTGGCAGCATTCACATTCTATGCTTAATACATCCTGCAAGGTCGGGCGGCGACGAACACGAACAACCTCCACATTTCCGGCCTTACTTAACCCCAGAATACGCCCTTTATTACTATCTTTGGCCAATTCTGCTTCTAATGTTTCCAAAACAGGTTTGATAAACTTATATTCGGAAGAACCTGCAAAGTCGATAATAATCTTGCCTGACAGATTGCGCAAACGAATCTGCTTGGCAATTTCAACAGCCGCTTCCTGATTCAGGGCCGAAATTGAACCTCGGCCGTTATCGGCTCCGCTGTCAACATCTATACAGATGCAAGCTCTGGTTTCTTCAATACTCAAACGACCGCCGGACGGTAATTTGACTTCTTTAAGCAAAGCATCAGAAATCGCATCTTCCAACCCCAATTCTTCGACAGGTTCAGACATATAATCAATAGCGAACCGGCCGGCAAAAATTTCTTTCAGTTCGTTTTCAATATTATGATTATTAACAATAATTCGGCGCAGGCTGTCAGACCAGCGGTTAATCTCTTCCTGCAAAGGAGAAGCTTTGGCATAAAGCAATGCCGGAGCTTTGGCTGAGCGGGCTTTCATTCGAACATCATCATAAGTGGCGCGCAGGTTTTCCATTTCTGCGGCAATAACAGCAAAGGGAACATCAACAGATGATGTACGCAGTATCCATCCCTCCTGTCCGGTTGTGTGCTCCAAAACTTTTTCACGATAAGCCGCGAGTTTTTCTTTATCTTCAATACGGGAAGAAGCTTCAACCGTCATACGGTAAGGACAATATACGATATGCTCTCCGACAAACTGAATGGCGCGGACAACCTTGGCTCCTTTTTCGGCGCGTTTTTCCTGAGAGACTTGAACGACGATGCTTTGGCCTTCATTGTAATTAACATCTTTCAGCCCTTGTTCTTCAGCGTTCAAAAAAGCATCATGCCCATCGTCAATATCAATAAAAAACCCCACTTTGTCATGAGCCAGCTCAATTTTACGGGTGATTTTTCCCAAATAAACGTTGCCTTCAGCCGCAGCATTTTCATTTACAAAAATCAACTCCAGCAAATCGCCATTGTTCATAAGAGCCAAAGTGGCAGCGGAATTATGTTTTTCATAAACAATCGTATCAACACTCATTTTACACCTGCACCATCTAACAAATTTTTGGTTTCATATAAAGGCAAGCCGACAACACCACTGTATGATCCAACGATTTTTCGAACATAGCCGGCCAGTTCGCCTTCAATTTTATAGCCACAGCACCCTACCCATTCGCGACCGTCAACATAAGTGCGAATTTCCGCCGGGGTCAGTTTTTTCATCACCACACGGGTAGCCACACAGCGTAGAGCTTTACGACCGGAAGCATCTATCACGCAAACCGCACTTAATACACGATGAGCTTTGCCTGACAACATTTCCATGACAGCCGTTTGCTCTTCCGGGGTTTGGGATTTATGAAGAACTCTATTGCCTACGACAACCGCCGTATCACAAGCCAAGACCACTTCTCCCGGATGGCGGGCAGCAACAGCAGAAGCCTTTTCCATCGCCATACGCTTGACATAAGCGGTCGGGGTTTCAAATTTGCGGGTGGTTTCATCAATATCTGCGGGGTCAATCTGCTTCGGAGCATAGCCGATTTGCTCCAACAGCTGTCGGCGCGGCATAGACCCCGAAGCCAGAATAAAGTTCTTTTCAGTCATGAGGCGGCTTAAGCCTCATCGTCGTATGTTTTTTCCATCCGCTCGTGACGTTCCTGCGCTTCAATAGACAGGGTTGCAACCGGGCGCGCTTCCAATCTCTCCAACCCAATAGGTTCTCCGGTTTCTTCACAATAACCATAAGTTCCGTCTTCAATACGTTTCAGGGCATCATTGATTTTACTGATGAGTTTGCGCGCACGATCTTTGGTGCGTAAATCCAGTGCTTTATCCGTTTCCATAGATGCACGATCGATATCATCCGGCTGGTTTAGCCCACCCTGACGCAAATCTTCAAGCGTATCTTGGGATTGGTTTAACAAAGATTTTTTCCACTCGACTAATTTGCGGCGGAAATATTCAACTTGTAACTCATTCATATATTCTTCTTTAGCTGACGGAACATAGTCAGGCGGAAGAATTACTGCAGCATCCATATCCATAACGGCTCTCCTTCGGACAATTAATAAATGGTTCATATAGCAAGCAAAATACTCATTTCAACTCTTGACTGCAAGCAAAAAAGTCCTTTTATTCCTCTTATTTCATCAATTTTGCCAATTCAACTTCGACTCGCAATTCTATTTCGCTCAAAATCTCTTGCAGGCGCGGGTCATCCGATTGGTAACGGTTGTCTTTTACCTGTCGCGAAATTTCAATCAAACGGTCACGGGAAATATAACCCATCAGCAGGCCGTCACGGATTTCTTCCAATTTTTCCAACAGAGTCTGCCCGCGTTTCACCAGCAGTTTGCGGCGCTCTTTTTCTTCTTCGCCATTAACCATCTGCGCGGCAAGAACACCGTCTGCAATATTGATGCCGACACTTCCGCCCACCGGCGCGGATTTAGGCTTCATTGTTTCACTCAGATAAGCGGAGAAACTTTCACCGCCGCTGGTTTTTCTGGTTTTGGATGTTCCCAAATCCTTAACTTTATTTACATCATCAACTTTAATCATCAGCGGAAAGTCCATACTATAACGTTTGAATTATCATCTTTGGAGCAGGCGGCTGTTGCATCCACAATCGCTACCGGCATTTTTTTACCATTTTCACCGGCTAATACCGGCCAATTAAACTCGGTATCATTTATTTTGATTTTATATAAATCAGAATCGCCGTTAAACTGCCAGTTCATCAAAGACAGCTCCAAGCAAGCATTCTGCGGAAGATTTTTGAAAGTAATTTCATAAGTATCCTGCGTGCCGGAAAAAATAACCTCTCCGTTAAAAGAGTGGAAGACCTTATTTCCCTCAACCATATCTCCCGGCAGAATTTTATCTGCTATAATATCTGCGGTTTTTATTACAGTATAGTCTCCGTAGGCCGTATAACGGTTGCTGATACTTTTTCGCAAATCAGTAATCTGCTGGGTAACACGACTGATTCTATAGCGATCATGCATACTGCTGATTAATTTACCGATAGACATTGACACCATACCAACAATAGCCAACACGCCTAAAATTTCAACCATACTGCGACCAAGTTCATTATTACGATTCATTTTACCCCTCCGTCAACTATTTGTTATAGCATTTTTTATGCCTTTAGACAACCATATTCCAAGATGGTTAATTTATAGTTTGTAACAATGGTAATATATTTTTACTTCACATTTCAGAAATATGTTATATAGTAGCGTATAACCAAATGCCGGGATTATGATTAATATGACCGGTTGTTTAAACTTTAACGAAAGGAACTATCTTATGAAATTTGCTGTTTCTTCTTTATTTGCCGCCGTATCCGTATTGGCTCTGAGTGCCAATGCTAATGCAGCTGATTTTAAGCCTTATGTCGGTGTTGATTATAACTATTCTGACGCTGATTTTGACGGTGTCAGCCCGAAATACAATTCAGCTTCAGTAAATGTCGGCACAGAATACAACAAATATTTCGGTACCGAAGTTTTCTATCAATATTCTGATACAGATAACAAAGGCGTAGACAGTGATTTGCGCGTTAAAACCAAATTCCAGGCTTATGGTTTGGATTTGATGGGTTACCTGCCTTTGGGTTGCGATCAGGTTTTCTCTTTGGTTGGAACCATGGGTATCGGCGAATATGAATTCGATAATAAGTTCCGTGGAATTGATGCTCCGAAACATCACCGTGACCATGGTATCGGTTACCGTTTTGGTGGTGGTCTGCAGTATCAAGTTGATGAAAATATTGCTGTTCGCGGCTTGGTTCGCTATGTTAATATCAATGGTGTTGAAGCTGCCAATGATATGTGGGAATATACCGCCGGTGTTAGATATTCTTTCTAATCTGAAAGCATTTCAAACAAAAGGAGGAAGCAATTTCCTCCTTTTTCTTTATAGCCAAAGGTTTAATTTTCGGTGAGCGGTATTAAATCTGTATAGACAGCAGAAAAAAGAAGTTTTATTAATTTAGACATTATCAACACAGCATGAGGATTTGTATCAATGAAAAAATTTTTATTTGCTTTAGGCTCCGTTTTATTAATCAGTGCCTGTTCTGATAAACAGGATGAGACCGTTCAAACTCAAACCGAACAGGAACAAGCTCTGGAAGCCGGAGAGCAGGTTATCGCCAAGCCACAATTTGATATCAAATTTGAAGACATCGTTTACAGTTACGAATCGGGAAAACTGCCTGAAGGCTGCGATAAAGGAAGTGACATTGTTTGCGCTATTGATATGCAGGTTAAATGCACTATTGACCCTAAGTTTGCAGAATGCGACCCCAAAAAATTGCCGAAATTTACATTTATGGAAGATGACAGCCTACAGCGTCCAACTCAGGCAAGTTTTCAAATTGTTAAACTCAAACCGATTGATGCCAACACTGTTGAAGTTTATACCCAAAGCGATTGCAACGGAGTTTGGTTTGGGCTATGCAAAGGTAATATTGTTTATGTTCTGAGCAACAAATCAGGTGGCTGGACTGTCAAAGATTTATATGCATTGCAGTCTATTTAACACCTCAAAATAATGAAAAGGGGCTGATGTCATCAGCCCCTTTTTTCACGCAGCCTCCGCAGAGACTGCCCGTTTCGAAAGCCAATTTATAAACCTGCTTATTTGGAGTTAGTTATGGTTTATAAATATTCCGCTTCGAAAAAATTGTTTTAATTCTAATTCGCGTTGCGAAGGATAGTGCCTTGCGGCTAATTTTGTCTCATTATGCATTTTCCTTTAAATTTGTCAATAATAATTTTATATTTATCATAATTGGGACTTTGCCGGGATAGCCCGTCGCTATAA
>CANDEX010000089.1 GCA_947383875.1 uncultured Azospirillum sp.
ATCATACCCGCCATACTTTGTCAATCAACACTGGGCAGTGCTTTTATTTTTGGCTAAACGCTATAGATAGATTTGAGCTAAACTATTGTTATCATTAAACGCCTGTGACGACGAAAAACAACCTAACCCTAAGACAACAAACAAAAAAACGGAAGTGGTTACCACTCCCGTTTTTTCAATTTCTCAAAAACCTACATCACACAAATTGCTTTTTGAATTTTTTTGATAGAATTAAGCTCAATCTGGCGCACACGTTCTTTTGAAATTTCATAAGTTTTGCTGAGGTCATCTAAGGTAACTGATTTGTCTGTCAAACGGCGTTTAAACAAAATATCTTTTTCACGCGGATTCAAACATCCCAAAGCCTGATTAAACAACCGTTTACGATAAGCCATCGTTTCGCTGTAAGCCAGTCTTTCTTCCTGATTCGGCTTATTATCGGAAATAAAGTCAATCCACTCACTGCCATTATCTGACGATGCATCAATCACCGTATTCAGAGAACCGTCATGCGCTTTCAAACGCATATTCATATCAGTAACATCCTGAACACTGACATCCAAACTAGCCGCAATACCGCCCAAAACTTCTTGAGACAAATCACGATCATCCATCAGATTAAGCTGATTTTTAATCTTGCGAAGATTAAAAAACAATTTTTTCTGCGCTGCGGTTGTCCCGATTTTAACCAAAGACCAAGAATTAAGAATATACTTCTGAACAGAAGCCTTAATCCACCACAGGGCATACGTCGAAAAGCGAAAGCCTTTTTCAGGTTCAAACTTATTAATAGCATACAGCAGCCCGATATTACCTTCAGAAATCATTTCGCTGACCGGCAAACCATAGCCCTTGTATTTGGAAACGACCTTCACCACCAAACGCAAATGCGAATTAACCAGCTGCTGCGCAATCTTCGGATCACGCGTAGCCTTATACTTAACGGCTAAGTCGTACTCGTTTTCAGGGGTTAGGATAGGAAATTTTCTAATACTCTGTAAATATCTCGCGAGATTAATCTCTGGAGAAAAGTCAAGTCCATTCAGAGTGAAGTCTTTTTGCATGGTAGTCCTCCCTCAATTTAATTGACCGTATCACAATATTAGGATTTAAAGTTATACACAACCTATACTTTAGTTCTATTTTTTTATTTTAATTTTAAATCACAAAAAGCCTAAATTAGCACACAAGTCTTTGAAATCACTAGGATATTCGCTCTCAAACTGCAAAAATGTCTTCTGCCTAGGATGAATAAACCCTAAACTCTTGGCATGCAAAGCCTGCCGCGGAAAATGCACAATATAATCTTTCAAACCGGAATCGATTCCCGACAAACATGACTTGCGATTCTTTTCATATAATTGATCACCAATCAAATGACAACCAATGTGCGACATATGAACTCTTATCTGATGTGTCCGCCCGGTTTCCAAATGACATTGCACCAAAGCCGCAGCCATACCGCAAGCTTTAAGCGTTTTATAATTAGTCGCGGCAGTCTTACCACCGACCTCAACAACCGCCATTTTTTTCCTGTCAAAACGACTGCGACCTATATTTCCCTCGATTCGTCCTGTCAATGGAGACGGCACGCCATAAACCACAGCATGATAAGTTCGCTCAATGGAGTGCTCGGCAAATTGTTCCGCCAACCCACGATGAGTTAAATCATTTTTGGCAACGACCAACAGGCCGCTGGTATCTTTATCAATACGATGAACGATTCCCGGACGTTTCACGCCGCCAATTCCTGACAGATTATCCCGACAATGATATAACAAAGCATTCACCAGCGTCCCGTGATATGCTCCCGGTGCCGGATGAACCGTCATTCCGGCAGGCTTATTTACCACAATCAAATCATCATCTTCATAAACCACCTTCAAAGGAATATTCTCTGGCTGAGGTTCTGCCTCTTCAGCCGGTGGAATCTCCACGGTATAGCTATCTCCCGCCCGAACTTTAAATGAATTATCTACAAGAATATCATCATCGCAGCTGACCATCCCCTGTTCTATCAATCGCTGAACCTGAGAGCGCGAAACATCGGGCAAAATTTGTGCCAAAAACTTATCCAGCCGCAATCCTTTATGCTCCGCACGGGCTTCCGGGGTAATTATGATATTACTGTCAACTTGCATCATTTTAGAAATAAAATATTTACTCTTATACGATATAATACTGGCTAAAATACAGATAATCTGCTAAAATGCAAGGATTAGATGATGGATAAACTCAAATTGGTTAAGACAATCGTTTTTGTGATAACATTTTTGCTTGTCTTCGGTTGTATGCTGTTGCTTGGAACATTATACAAAAAACTGCATCACCCGACAGCCCCGCAAGAAAACAACATAAATCTGAACGAACCGGCAGGTAGTTCAATCTCACAAATGCAGCAGCATAACGGTAGTCTATACCTATTGGTTAAAGGCGGAGGTCAATCAGACCGGGTTATTATTTATAATCCGGAAAATCCCCTCCCCATCAGATTAAACATTAACTAGAGGGAAAACGATGAGCGAAAACAAAAAGCCCGCCAAAATGTTTAAGAAAATCAAACACAAAAAACCGGCCCCTAAGCCTGTTAATGTGCCGCCGTCTATGTCTATGCCAAACAACGACGACATGGATATTGATGCTCTGCTGAATGTTGAACCCGACGTCATACCGGAACCTATTGCCGCTCCGGTACAAACACCCTCCCCCACGGAAGACGATGAATTTGAACGTCTTCTAAATGAATTTATAAGTGCCGAACTTGATGACGTCGAAGAAGAAATCGAAAACATCAAAAACGGTGGAGAACCCAACCCTCAACCCCTAACTTTACCGCTCAGCAACAGCGAAGACCAAAACATCGCTTTGCTTGATGAAACCGAGGCATCACTCTATCGCGCTTATCAAAATTATTTCTTTGCCATCCGCAACATCGCGGAAACTCAGCGGCTCTCACCCCCGACACCCAACGTTAAAGCTGAGAAGCTTTATCCGCATTACAAACCCAAAATCGGGCGCAAAATATCCCAAGATATCTTGCAAGGGTGGGATATTATGCTGCAAGCATTTCCTCAAGAATTAGCCTCACTCAACCCGGGCGGAACAGATGATGAATTACTTGACTTTGCAGAAAAAACAACTGACGAGAATTTACAACTGGCCGTTATTTCCTATGTGGAAATTCTCATTGAAACCGAAGGCTGCGAAATTAATTATATGGAGCGGAAATTAAAAGCCGAACGACGCAAATTAGAGCGCAAATTATATGAAGAACATCAAGCGCGTGTTGAACGTTCTCAGCGTTATATCAATGCCATAAAAAACAAAGAATTCCCGATTAATGCGGAACGCCTTGTTAAAAACTTTTTCAAAACCTCCAACAAAGATGCCGAAGGTGCTTATAAAATGCTTACCAATAACCCGGCAACCTTTGCTCCTATTGAAATAAACAAGATTAAACCCCGCCTGTTCGGCCTGATTAAAGTCACCCCACAGGACGGTATCCGTGTCAATCATGAAATCGGCGAATTCATCAAAAAATTAAAAGCCTGATGAATATTTACAAAAATATAGACAAAACACGTTTTAAATGTTACAATAAAGACAATAATAAAAATTTAGGGTAAAGAACATGGCAAAAACACCAAACACCATCAGCGTCAGCGAAGGCTCTCAAACGAAAACGCAGCCCCAACAGACAAATACCCCGGTTCAGAACACTGAATCGCAAAAAACCGTTTCTTTGTCTCAAGCCCCTAAAAAAGAGGCTGAAAATTTTCAAGGGATGACCATCTCTCAAAAGCTTAATTACCTTCACGCTCAAGAGAAACGTCGTATTCTTACCCCTGAAGAACAACAACAAAAAGACCTTTTTGAAAGACAATTAGCCGAAGACGGAAAAGAAGGCAACGTTACCCCAGAAGACGGCACCAAAATCGGCGAAAAAGAAAGTAATCCAGGTGACATCTTCAAAGAAGAAGACGTCATTACATATATGTATAAGGATTGGCTGCTCGGAGGATTGAATTGGCTGTATAAACAATGCTATAAAAAGATTGAACAGGCATATGAAAGAGCTAAAAACCGCCAACGCAGAGCTCCCAAAGGCCCACAAAAGTATAATACCATCACCACGCGAGATACCATTGACAGCAAAGCCCAAAAACGCAATGAAAGCTCCAAAGCTGCTATAGACAAAAGCCGTGACAATGTGAAAGATATTTTAACCAATATCGCAGCAGGCAACATTGATGCCTCTAAAGCCAGCGGACTGACCAAAACATTAATGAACGGACTTCCCGAAGACAAACGCCAAGCGTTTTGTGCATCCGCCATGCAAAAAGTTGAAAATCTGGCAGAAAATATGAAAGCCATTCAATTAACGGCAGGACAACTGGCACGCGCTCAAATGGCCCAAGATATCTGTAAGAATCAGGATGTTTTCAAAAACACCAATCCGGCACAATTGTATGAAGCCATCGCCAAACGCAACGCAATTTTAATTGCCCGTCAAATGGACGAATTACAGCAACGCGGAGGAAACCCCAAGAACTTCTTGCAAGATATGTCCGAGAAAGTTGAAAAGGCAAATAAATTTGCTGATAAACAGTATAAAAAAAACAAATTTGATGAAGCTGGCAAAAAAGGGAAAGACAACAAAATTCTCCAGGAAATCAATGAACGCTTAGGCATTAAACCTGAAGAAATCACCAAATCCGATCGCCAACAACCCAAAAGCATGCTGGAACACTTGGTCTCAACCAACAAATTTGAAGATTTGTTGACCAAACAACTTGAAAATAACAGACGTCAAACGAATGCTGTTGCCGCACAACGAGAAAATAATAATAATCGCAGACAGAATTTTCAGGCTCGCGTTGCAATGTTACGAGGAAATTCTTATTCCATGAAACCGGTGCACAGAGAAGTTACTTTCAATCAAGATGCATACCGTTCAGCCCTCGCCGCATCTCAACAAGGGCGTTAAACGGTCATGTTCAAAAGAATATTAAAATTTATAAAATTTGTGCTGGTCGGTTCTGTTTGGAGCTACCTGTATCTTTATGCCAGCCTTATTTTAACCATCAAAATATGGAATTTTAATTATCTGTCTCTCAAAAGTTGGCGCATTATCAATTCATTCTGGAATCAAGGCGGCATTATTAAGCAACCGGGAGATTACGGCTTATTTGCCGTACTTTTGTTGTTAATACCGCTATGGCTGCTTGGTTGGCGTTATTTTTACAAGAAAAACTTCATTGCCCTTTTATTGGCACCGATTGTCTGGTATAATAAACGCACAATAGCCAAATACGGCAGCAATTCCTCACGAATTATTTTAAAAAATCTCGGAACCACAGCCAAAATCGACCCCAAGGAATTTATTGAAAAACAGCTTAAAGATGCCAAATCCGACATTGAAAGCCGCGAAAAAACTTCTGACAGCCTGCGGGAAATGCTTAAAGAAAAAATCAGTTCCGACACTCTTAAATAAAGAATTAACCAATCGCATGTTAACATTATGCAATTAATATATGGAGACAATAACCTTTGAAACCTATGCTGATAACGGTGAGAATCATTTTTGTTGGCATCTTCTGGAGCATATTCTTTCTGGAAGGGATT
>CANDEX010000090.1 GCA_947383875.1 uncultured Azospirillum sp.
GTGACTATACCCCGTCCGCATTTTTTTGCAAGATTTTTCTCTTTTTGCCCCACAGCACAATCATATTTTATGTATGGCGTAAAAAAAACGATGTTTCCTCAATTTTATTGATATCACTCTCTTCCTATGCTATGATTAGAAAAAATTATCGGAGGTTCTTAGTGTTTAAAAACGGTAGAAAATCTCATCTTTGGAACAAGAAAAGTTTTCTAAAATTCAGTGCTGCAGCATTGTGTTGCTCCGTATCTATACACGCGATTGACAATGTTTATCATTTTGAACCGGATACCTTTTCAAAATCAGAAGTTATTATCAATAATGACACCATTCCCATTAGCGAGTTTTATGAATGTCTTCATTATAACACTGAAGAGAAAAGATGGATTTATACCAACGCTGAAGGAAAGGATTTTGACCTTGACAGCCTAAGCGATTATCGCATTAAAGATGAGCAAAGATCTAAATGTCTAGCCAGTCAGAAATACACCTTATCACGAGACACTGTTATTATTCATTATCCTAATGAAGGAAAGCCGGGAAGTATTCCCTATTTTGAACTTGCACCTAATGACAGTTTGAAAAATATGCCGGCCAGAGGAAAACAAATTTGGGGAAAAGTCAGCATCAGAGAATTTGTTGTTGATCCGTCTCTTCCGCCTGAAAGAAAAACGACATTGCAGAAGCGATGGGATATTCATAATGATTCTCTTAATTGCACTGAAGCTCATGAAAAACAACACCGCAAAAACGAATTGCTCGGTCTGTTAAAAGCTGGGCAAAGCTATGACAATGTCTATATTACCGCTATTGTAGATGAAATTGTTGCCAATATCGCACAATTACTTGCGCAAAGAGAAAACTACCTTAAAAGAGGCAGGGATATTTCCAGCATTACTCCTCGCTTTGCATTTTATGCCGATGCCATCCGCAACGGAGATATTAAACCCTATCCTAAAATTTACACCAAGAAAGAGATTAATCTTATCGGAAACGGCGTTTTTGACAGCTGGATGGCGGAAAGCTTTGAGGCTTACAAAGCTCCCACCGTTGAAAGAGCAAAATATATTTTATCTCACACGAATGTTAATGGTATTAAAGAAGATTCCCTCAAGCATCAACAGCTTATTAAAGATATGTTTCAGATTGACGGCATTAATTTTCATGAGGTTCTGAAAACAAAAGTCAACGACCTGAAAGTTCCGGAAGAAACCCAAAAGCTCTTTCGCGATATCGTCAAAAAGCGCATTCAAAATATGTCTTATTTGGAAAAGTTGGAAGAACTGCGTATTCAAAAAGGAAAAGAAGCCGTCAACAAACATCTTTGGCGCAATAAAATATTTTACAGCATACATAAAGACCGTTCATAATCTGAACGGTCTTCGGCTTTGATTCGAGGTGTACAAAATAATATCGGCTAGTCAAACGCGCTTTAACGCATATGTTTTTTGGTTTCTTCAATATCTTCAATATAATCGCCGATTTCTTGCTCGTGCTCAATCTCTTCTTTCAAAATTTTGGCTGAGACACGGAATGTATCATAATCTTTACCATAACACATATCGCAAATCTGCTGGTAACGGGCGATTGCACAACGTTCTGCTGTCAGATTCTGCTGCAATAAAGCTTCAACATATTCATCTGTCGGAGCTTCATATTTGCAGAGCGCGCGTTTTTTCCATTCATCCGGATCAATAACCGGAGTTCCGCCCAGCTGAATAATACGATCACTCAACCACTGTGCGTGTTTCAACTCTTCATTTGCGTGCTCGATAAATTCTTCAACAATGATTTTGCGCATCGGTCCTTTAGCAACCTGAGCTCCAATCCAATACTGATAATAAGCCAGCCATTCTTCTGAAAAAGCGACATTCAGGATGTTTAACAATTCTTCCTGATTTACTTTGCTGATATGCTGAGCTGTCTGTCCCATTTTATTTCTCCATTTAATTTGAATTAAACCATTTGTTCTATCAACCAAATAATCACTGACGAACATAAATCAATGGCTTCTTCCATATATTTTTGTAGATTTTAATCGTCAGCTGTTTTATGATATTTAAATTAACAGAGGAGAAGTAATATGGTTCTGATTGCCCCTAGTATTTTATCTGCCGATTTCGGTCATCTGCATAATGAAATATCAGCCTTGGACAAAGCCGGTGCCGATATGATTCATATAGACGTCATGGATGGACATTATGTGCCTAACCTTACCTTTGGCCCGGGATTGGTACGACAAATCCGCCCTTACACCTCGCTGCCGTTTGATGTTCATTTGATGGTTGATAATCCTGAAGCCGCAGTCGGATGGTTTATTTCTGCCGGGGCAGATATTGTCACAGTTCATGCCGAAGCCTGCAAACATTTGGATGCCGTCTTAAATTCAATCCGCGAGCGCGGGTGCAAAGCCGGTGTGTCGCTTAACCCATCCACCCCGGAAACAGTATTGGAATATGTTTTGGATAAAGTAGATTTGATTTTAGTGATGACTGTTAATCCGGGCTTTGGCGGTCAGGTGTTTCTGCCTGAACAACTTAAAAAAATTTCACGCCTAAAATCCATGATCGGCAACAGAAATATTCAGATTGAAGTTGACGGCGGCATTAATGCTCTGACAGCAGCTGAATGCTCTGCGGCCGGCGCGGACATTTTGGTGGCGGGAACAGCCGTTTTTGCCAGTCGCGATTACCGTAAAAACATGGATGCCTTAAGGTAATGTTAAGATAAAAACCCTATAATCGCGTTGTAAATGATGCGTCAGGAGAAATAAAATGGCCCCTTTGGTTATGATTATAGAAGATGAAGAAGCTCTGGGATTACTACTGAAATATAATCTGGAGAAAGAAGGCTATGAGGTTATACTGGAACCTCGCGGCAACAAAGCTCTGGCTGACATTGAAAAATATTGCCCTTCAGTTATTTTGCTGGATTGGATGTTGCCTGAAATCTCCGGGGTTGAAATTTGCAAACTTATCCGCAGCAAACCGGATATTAAAAACATTCCGATTATCATGCTGACGGCCAAAGGTGAAGAAGAAGACAAAATAAAAGGCCTATCTGCCGGTGCTGATGATTATGTCACCAAACCATTCTCCGTGCCGGAATTAATGGCCAGAGTTAAAACGAATCTGCGGCGTGCGCCGGAAATCACCTCCGTTAAAGAATTACGATTTGAAGATATCCGGATGGATTTGGTGGAAAAGAAAGTTTTCCGCGGCGAAAATTACATTCATCTCGGCCCGACGGAGTTCCGTTTGTTGAAAATGTTGCTGGAAACTCCGGGAAAAGTTTTCTCCCGCGAAACATTACTTAAAACCGTATGGGGCGACAATATTTATGTTGAATCCCGCACGGTAGACGTCCATATTCGCCGTCTGCGAAAATCATTAAATGATTTTGGCCCGGATTACATCCGTACCGTTCGTGCAACCGGCTACGCCATTGATGCCACTCCGGTCAGCGAACCGGAAGAACCTGCGGAAAGTTAATGTTGGCCTACAGCACAACCTGTATTCCCCGGCGATAATTGCTTTGCAATGTAAATTTGTTGAGGGAGGTGTCATATATATACAAATCATCAACCAATGTCTTATATCGGTCAAGATAGGTTTTGACCAGTTCATTGCGTTTGACTATCATTTCTCTTGATGTATGGCGGTTGGTTATCTTTTCCCGTAATTCTGCTCGATGGCAAGCTATTTCCAAATTACAGAGAATAAAATACATTTCAGTCGCATAGCCTCTTTTTTTCAGATTTTTTATCAAGACAGTATGAGGCATATTAACTCCGCTGTGTTCCAAATAAATATCTGCCCGTTTTTCAACGGCACGACGCAACACTTCATAGCCGATAATTCTCGCAGGAATTTCCCAGCGGTTAAAAGCTTCTTCCGTCCCAAGCCGATAAATATCAACCTGATAACCTGACAATGCTTCCATTATTTTATCAAAGCTGATGAACAACCGCTCATCCCAACGGGAATTCTTGCAAAAAGTTGTCTTTCCTGCTCCGGGAATCCCGCCAATTTGCACAAAGCGCGGGTATCTTTGAGTTTTTGCCGCAGATAACAGATTTTCAATCAGTCGGTCATATTCCGGTTTACGAATAGCCGCATATTCATAAGGAATTAATTCACCAACAGCAGGCAATAATTCAGACAGTTGCATTAAGACGGCAGGCTCCTATATTTAAATCAGTTATTCGCTTGCACATTAGTTTTATTTAAGCTACTGTGTGCAGTAATACATCAAATTCAGCAAAAGGTAAAGACAAAATGACAAAAATTAATTGGAAACCGGGAACAATGTTATCTCCTCTGCCGCCGGTAATGGTCTCTTGCGGCACGGTTGATAAACCGAATGTAATGACTGTTGCCTGGACAGGTATTATCAGCAGTGACCCGGTGATGACTTATGTTTCAATCCGTCCGCAACGTTATTCTCATGACATTATTAAGGAAAGCGGTGAGTTTGTCATTAATCTGCCTACCTGGAATATTGTAACCGCGGTTGATTTCTGCGGTGTCAAATCAGGCAAAGACATTGACAAGTTCAAAGAAACAGGACTGACTGCCGCTGCCAGCACTAATGTCAGTGCTCCGCAAATTGCGGAATGCCCGGTGTCCATTGAATGTAAAGTGAAAAATATTACCAACTACGGCGTTCATGATATGTTTTTGGCGGAAGTTGTCGGTGTCAGCGTTGATGACAAATATATTGATGACAAAGGGGCTCTTGATTTAGAAAAAGCGGGTATTTTGGCTTACGCACATGGTAAATACTACACGCTCGGACGTAATCTCGGCAGTTTCGGTTTCTCCGTCAATAAAGCAAAGCTTAAAGAAATGCAGAAGATGGAGAAAATTACGGTTGAAGTAAAACAGCCTAAAATAGTATCTGCCGAATCCTCAAGGACATCCAAACCTCACCGCACGCCTTTCGGTTTGCGGTCAGCTAAAAATTCAAATAAAGAAAAACCTGCTTACGGGCGCAAAGGTGAAGACCGTCGCGTTCGCGATGAGAATCGCAAACCGTTTAATCGTGACGGCGGAGACAGACGTGATTTTCGCGGTGATGGTAATCGGAAACGCAATTTCGGTGCCAATGATGAACGTCATGCTCCTCGCATCACCAAGGGGAAACGCCCATCAGGTAGTTTTAACAAAAAACCTTCTTTTAAGAAGTAATCAAAAGAAACCCCGCAGCTTTGCGGGGTTTTATTTCGGCAAAAATTCATTTAAGAACGAAAGTCAAACATATCAAATGATGCTTTAAGAAAATCGTGCAGAGCTTTATCTTTGAAGAACTTATCACAATCGGCTTCCGTACTGACAGTATCAGAGGGAATCGGGCGATATTTTTGGAGGTGGTATTCCTTCACGCCTTTTTCCTTCAGTTCTTTAGCTATTGAATAGATGTTTTCAATACTCAACAAACGCGGATCACAAGTTGTTCGGCATTCAAACGGCTTGCCGCTTGTCAAAAGCATATCCAGACTGGCAAGTATATTCTTCAATGGTGTTTTGCAACCTATGGCACGTTGGTAATGTTCTTCATTAAATGGTGCTTTAA
>CANDEX010000091.1 GCA_947383875.1 uncultured Azospirillum sp.
TTTTTCGGCTTCATTTCCGGTACGTTTAGAATCTGTAATTAAAACCGACCCGCCGATACGTTTTTTTAATTGTCTGATTTGTCGTCCTAATTCTTTGGCGTTTTCCAATGCAAAGGGTTTGCCTTTAATACTTCCGCCGACAATAACGGCTGTCAGCGGACGAGGCATATCGGCAAAAACGCTCTGCCATTTTTCTTTGGCTTCAGCCAAGGCTTTGGTTGAAACACGGTGAGGCGACCCGACTGTATAAAAACAGTTTCCTTGAGTCTGTTTATAACGGTCATGTTCCGGCAAAAAAATCCGATCAAATAATGTCAAATGAGCTTTACGGACATCAGGATGCAATAGCTGAATGATTTTAGTCCGCGGCGATTGTTTTTTTATCCATAAAGCGACCGTAGCCGTACGGCGGCTTGCGGAAATAACCAACTCGGGAAAATCCTGCCGGATAATTTCCTTGCTTTTTTGGGTCAGACCTAACAGTGTGCGACCTTTCAACACATTCGGCAAATTTGCCAAACTGTTATACGTTAGCTGTTTTTCGATAATTTCATATTCATCCGGTTTCATAATTCCGGTAATGCCGCGTATCTGTCCGACACTGCCCATACGATTATCCAGCAGAGCCCACACTTGCTTTTTCATCTTTGATAACTCTTAAAATTCATTAGTAAAAAACTTAAATACTATGTTAGACTAAACAAAATTAAAATCAAACAGTTTCAGGAGGTTATCATGCGTTTATTTACCCCGTTGCTGGCTTGGAGTGTTGTTGTCGGCGCACAAGATGCCTATGCGCAGTTCAGTGCGCAGAAAGATGCCCAGTATATTGCAACGTTGAAAGCGGTGGTTAATTATAAAATTAATGATGAAGAAAATCTGAAAGATATTGAAAGTCTGCGCCAAAATCAGGCTTTTAATCAAAAACTTCAAAATATGCTCAACAAATTACAAAATACCCGCACCAAAAATACGACCAACCGCAAGGTACAACAAATTCTTGAAAAGGCCGGACAAGACCTTTACCGCTTGTTGGATTAATAAAGCTTTAAGACAAAGGTGCTAAATTAAAAGCCATAAAATAAACTGACAGGATGACTGAGATGGAAGAAGCCTTGTTTAGCAAAGAATATTTTCAAGATAAAATTCTGACCATGCGCCGTAAACTGCACGCGATGGATGGGTTTCAGCCGGTAGAAAGAATTTCAGACAATCTGCCCCAGCTTGATGAGGCTGAACAAGTCACATTCATTAAAACCAACGAAAAAGTAAACGCATGACCAGATACTTGATTGTTTTAAGTTTTTTAGTCCCGCTGTTGGGGGGCTGTGCCTCTGAACGAGTGCAAACGACAGAGAATGCCTACGCATCTGATTATGAGCGTTTTTTTCAAAATGTTATCGTCAAAGAAAAGTCACCTTATCGTGTCACTTATGAATATAAAGATGTTCGTCTTGATGAAGTAGCTTATTTGGCATCGCGTTATTGTCATGAGCAGGACGGCAAGGCAGCCTACCTGCATGACAGTGTTCTCTATCGTAATTTTACCCGCCGGGCGACTTTTGATTGTGCGGAGTTGCAAAACTGACCGGCTGTTCCTATATAAAAATGTAAAGAATTGTGCCGGAGAAGAAATAAGTTATGAGTAAAAATCTGTATCATGTTTTAGGAGTTTCCAAAGATGCTGCCGATAACGAAATCAAATCGGCTTATCGTAAGCTTGCCCGCAAATATCATCCGGATTTAAACAAGGATGACAAAGCCGCAGCCGAAAAATTTAAAGAGATTTCCTGCGCTTATGATGTTTTGGGAGATAAGGAAAAACGCAAAAAATACGATAACGGCGAAATAGATTGCGATGGCAAACCTACAGGTTTTGGTGCTGGGTTTGGCGGCGGCGGATATCAACAATATAATTACGGCGGGGGTAATCCCTTTGGTGGTGCCGGTGGTTTTGGCGGCAATACCGGCGGTTTTGATTTCTCTTCAATTTTCGGTGAGGATATTTTTTCTCAATTCAGTGGTGCCGGGCAAGGTGGCTTTTCCGGTCGCACGCGCCGTCCTCGCAAAGGAGAAGATATTAATTATACAATGCAGATAGATTTTCTGACCGCTGCACAGGGGGCAGAAAAAACCGTCAATCTCAATGGCAAAAGCATTAATGTTAAAATTCCTGCCGGTACACAAAACGGTCAGACATTGCGCTTAAAAGGGTTAGGTCATCCTTCAATGTCTGGTGGTGACAACGGTGATGTGTTGATTACGATGAATGTCGGAAACCATCCTTATTTCAGTGCCGATGGGTTAAATATTCTGCTTGAACTGCCGATAACCATGAAAGAAGCTGTTTTGGGTGCAAAAGTTACTATCCCGACGATTTCCGGTAAGGTTGCGGTTAATGTCCCGCCTTATTCGACCAGCGGCGAAAAACTGCGAATCAAAGGCAAGGGGATTAAAACCAAAAGCGGGCAGGGCGATGAAATCGTTACCTTAAAAATTGTCGCACCGAAAACCAAAAATGCAGATTTGGAAAAAGCATTGTCTGCGTTGGCTGATGAAAATGTAAGGACATTTTAATGTTATTGGACGCATTGCGTGACTTTGAGTGGCTAAATGAGCCGTTAGATGTTAATTTTGATGAATTGGGAATGCGGGTGCTGACCCATGATAAAACGGATTTCTGGCAATCAGCGCATCATAAGTTTGGCAAAGATAACGGACACTTCTTTTTTACCCGGCATAGCGGTAATTTTACATTTTTAGTAACATGGCGATTTGTCTCGGACGGACAGTTTGATCAATGTGGCATTATGCTGCGTGTTGACGAGAAAAATTGGTTTAAAGCGTCGGTAATGCACGATAACCCGGGGCAGCCGATGTTAGGCTCAGGAGTGACAAACTGCGGTTATTCCGATTGGGCGGCCATGGACATTCCTGTCGGTGTTGAAGAGGTTTCTTTCAAAGTGAAACGCCACAATGGAGACTATGTGATTTATTATTCATTAGACGGCGAAGTGTTTAAACAAATTCGTATGCTGCACTTGATAAACGATCAGCCTGAAGTCAAAATCGGAGCTTATATTTGTTCACCGCGGCGAGAGGGATTTGAGGCCACTCTGACACGGATTGAATTTCTGTAAGCCTGAGACGTCAAATTAAAAATCCGCCGATTTACGGCGGATTTTATTCATGTTATTTTATTTCTTCTTTTGCATAAACGCCGAAGAAGTTATTCCGCGGCACCCAGCCTTCAATTGAACCGAAATCAATCAAACAAAATTGAGAAGCTGCCGGACATTTTTTGACCGAACCAACCACTTCGTCCTCTGCTTTGGCGATAACGGCAGAAGTATAATCCGGCCTGTCATAAATGTTATTTTCGCCGGGCGTGCTTATTTTTATACTGCGCTTTCCAGAGAGCATAGATTTATGAACCCAGGATTCGGATCCCTGCCAATCTTTTATTTTGCGCCATAATTCAAATTCTGCCACAATTTCAACCGGCGCACCTTTTTGCATATATACCCATTCAATAGGATAGCGAGCACCGGGGCCGGAGCGGGCATTGATTAAGTTGGAACGCAGCGAAACCATGCGCGGCAAAGCCAGACCGCTTTCACTTTCCTCCGGAGCATCTTGCGCGATGGCCGGGTTAATCAGCAAGACTGCCGTCAGCAGGCTTAACAATATTGCTTTCATTGATGTTCCTTCATTTTTAATTATTTCTTATTATATTTGGAGTAATCATAATCAAATAAAATGAATAAAACGTAAAATTTCGTTTCCTGAAAGGATAAAAACATGGATTTGATAAACATCATCACCGACTTGATTAAGTTTCGTACCGAAACCGGAAATACACCGGAAATCATGCAATGTTTTGATTATTGCAAAATACTGTTCGCCAAGACAAATGCCAAGGTTGATATTTTTCAAAAAGAAGGCGTTGCGCCGGTTTTGTTTATCCGTAATACCGATGGTGAGGAATTTGATGTGCTTTGCCTTGGGCATTTGGATGTCGTGCCTGCGCCGGATGAGATGTTTACGCCTGAAATTCGTGACGGCAGAATGTATGGACGCGGTACCTTGGATATGAAATCTTTTGCGGCGGTAGCTTTTAATTCCATGTTCCATGTGTTGGAAAATAATTTGCCGCTGAAATTCGGTATTGTTTTATCCAGCGATGAAGAAAAAGGCAGTAAAGGAACAGAAGCTTTTCTTGAAGCCCATAAAGATATGAAAGCTGAAATTGTGCTGGACAATGATGTCGGCGGCAATATTTTAAGCATTGTCAATAAATGCAAAAACCCAGTCTTTGTCAAGCTGATTGCCGAGGGCAAAGAAGCACATGGATCGACCCCGTGGGATGGCATTGATGCCAATGAAAAATTAATGCAGACCTGGTGCAATATTCGTAAAATTTACCCATATTTTTCTAAAGAGCAAAAAATGCCGAAAGAAACTTGGATTGATACGGTTCACTTTGCCACAATAAAAGGCGGACAGGTTTCAAATGTGATTTCTAACTATGCAGAGGCTCTGCTGGATTTTCGCCTGACAGAAGATTCAACGGTTGAGCATTTGGAAGAAAACTTAAAAAAATGTATGGAAAAAGGGGTTAGCTATAAGATTGTTTCTTCCAGTACGCCGGTGGTTATGGATCAGAATAATAAATATATCCAGTCTTATAAAAAGTTGGCGGAAGAAGTTCTTGGGCAGGCGATGTTTTTTGAGCAAATCGGCGGCGCAACCGATTCTCGAGCTTTTGCCGTTCGCGGTTCGACGGTTATTATGAATTCCGGAACCGGAGAAGGAATGCATGCTGCCAGAGAATATGTTGAAATCGATTCGGTAAAAAAATTGGCAGATATTCAAATTAAGTTCTTGGATAAACTGGCAGAAGCTAAATAAGTCTTGTAAAAAAATCCCCCCTGCCGGCATAATGCAGGCAGGGGGATTTTTTATTTTAATTGCGGAATCTCCATTTCCCAAGGAATATTTTCTGTTTGGGCAATGTTTCTAGCCTGAACTGCAGTGTTGATGCAGCGAGACGATTTTTTGTTTTTTGCAAAACGGGCATAACGTAGCCCGGCTTGTTTCAGTTCTTCTGCAAACCCATGTTGCTTGGCATAAGCCAGTAGATTTTCCACCAGCCCTGTGTGTAGAGCGTAATGGTAATCTGCGGCATTTTGCAGAAGTCTTGCTATTTTGTTGTATGTATCTGTCCAGCAAAGACCGGATACTTCAAAACCTGAGGCTATTGCAACCATTTCGATGGCAGAGATTTTTGCACTTTTCATAATGATGAGTACCACGAACAGCTTGCGCTGCTTTTACGTAGTCTTTTTAGTTAATAATTGTTTTGACAAGGCTAATATACCATATAATGAGTGTTAACGCAATAGTGTTTTGTCTATATTTTGGGAAAATATTGTGCTTGCAGTCAGAGTTTTTTCACGTTATAACAAAACCAGTGTCCCCGTAGCTCATCAGGATAGAGCAACAGTTTCCTAAACTGTGGGCAGGAGGT
>CANDEX010000092.1 GCA_947383875.1 uncultured Azospirillum sp.
CAACAAACCATTGGTCAGTCATTAACGGCTCAATAACCACACCGGAACGATCACCGTAAGGAATAACCATCGGGTGGTCCTCAATCTTTTCCATCAAGCCTAATTCTTCCATCTTTTCAATGGTTTTCTTACGAGCTGTTTGCGTATCCATTCCCGGGAAAGGTGTATTTTCATTCAGCGTGGCGTCTTCATTCAATATATTTACCATCGGCAGATTATGACGTTTACCGACCTCAAAGTCATTAAAGTCATGCGCCGGCGTAATTTTAACAGCACCGGTTCCTTTTTCAGGATCCGCATGATCATCAGCCACAATCGGAATCGGACGATTGATAATCGGCAAAATAGCATTTTTACCGATTAAATGTTTCAGCTTTTCATTTTCATTAGAAACAGCAACAGCCGTATCACCAAACATCGTTTCCGGACGTGTGGTCGCAATATGAATAAATTCGCCCGGTTCGTTTTCAATCGGATATTTATAGTAATACATTTTACCAACCGTTTCTTTTTGGACAACTTCCAAATCAGAAACTGCGGTCATAAATTTAGAATCCCAATTAACCAGCTTTTTAGCTTTATAAATCAATCCGTCTTTGTACATATTTACAAAGATTTTGCGAACAGCACGGCTTAACCCTTCATCCATGGTGAAACGTTCACGAGACCAATCACATGAAGCTCCCAAACGGCGCAATTGTTTGCAAATTGTGCCACCGGATTGTTCTTTCCACTTCCAAACGGTTTCAATAAATTTTTCACGTCCTAAGTCATGGCGGGAAATGCCGTCTTTTGCCAAGTTGCGCTCAACCACCATCTGGGTGGCAATACCCGCGTGGTCTGTTCCCGGCTGCCACAAAACCTTTTTGCCTTGCATACGATTATAACGAACTAAGATATCTTGCAAGGTATCGTCCAACGCATGGCCAAGGTGCAAAACACCAGTGACGTTCGGCGGCGGAATAACAATCGAAAATGCTTCGGAAGACGAACGCATATCTGGTTGAAAATCGCCGTTTTTTTCCCAATCGGCATAGATTTTTTCTTCAAAGTCTTTAGGGGTGTAATTTTTTTCTAACATTTTTTATCCTGAACTTGGTATTCAATTTGTAATTGGTTGTTTATTAACATTAAATTTTGGTTCTGTAAACCGCAAAATGCTCTCAAAAATCAATTTGAGAGCATAAAATATCTGAGGCTGGTTCCGGATATACCGTTATGAACCGACCTTTGCCATCACTCGTTCAATTTCTTTGGAGACCACTGCTTCAACAATAGCAGGCAGATTAGCATCAAGCCAAGCTTGAGTTTGTGCGGCGACAGCCTCACGCGCATAGCTTTCAAAATTAACATCCATTTGCTGAGTTACCTGCTTGACGACAGCTTCCCGCACCAATTCCGAAATACTCGGTGATGCAGGCTTAACCGTTTCTGATTTGAGCTCAGAAATCGGCATTGCCGCGGCTTCGGCCGCTTTCTTCTCTGCAAATAATTTTGCAAAATTATTAATGATGTTGGCAGAAACATCTGCCGAATCCTGCGGAGCATTTAAGTCTTCAGCATCTGCCTCTGAGGTATAAGCTTCGACAACGGGTTCAGCCAAAACATCCTGAATATTATCCGTCGGTTCTGCCAGAATATCCGGTTCTTCAGCTATAGCAACAACTTCCTCTGCTTCAGCTAAAACCGGTTTTGTTTCTTCAACCTGCGCATGAAAATCCAAAATTTCATTCAAAGTAGCATTATCAATAATGCTTTCTTCAGGAGTTTCCTCAGACAAAACATCTTCCGCAACCGTCAAACTTTCCATTACCTGATTAGGGTCGACTTCGGGAGTTATCACGCTTTCCGGTTCAAAAATAGGTTCTGCGTCAACATCAATTTCAGGCAAATCAAAATCTAACGGCGGAATTGCCGCTGACGCGTCTTCGTCAGGTAAAGCTTCGCTTTCCGCTGTCTCTATCAAACTGCTTAAACTGGTGACATCATCCAATGAAACCTCGGGTTCTTCTTCAGCCAAAACTTCAGAAGCCAGCGGTGCCTGAATTGGCAAAGGCGGAACGGAAGGTTCAAATACAGGAATTTCAGGTTCTGCTTCTTCAACAACATCAAACGGTGTTTCTGACGGCAGTTCTAACTCAGATGATGCCTCCGCTGCCAAATTACTGAAATTAAGAATATCGGCTTCAGAAATTTCCGGTTCATCCGCAATGTTTAATTCAACCGGTTCCTCTGAAGGCAGGTTATCAACCATCATGGATGCTGAAAGTTCAAAAACTTCGTCATCTGCTTCCGGCAGAGAAATTTCTGCAGCTTCCGTCGGCAAATCAGACATAATTTCGGGCATATCAGAAACAGCATCGGGCAAACCGGGAGCGGCTTCAGGCTGTTCTTCATCCCAAACGGGGGTATATACGGCCTCAACTTCTTCCTGCCGCAATTCGGATACGGGCTGTTCCCTCTCCTGCTC
Source organism: uncultured Azospirillum sp. (assembly GCA_947383875.1). The sequence continues at coordinate 2,471 of CANDEX010000092.1, forward strand.
GGCAGCAGCCTGCTGGGCTGCATTATCTTCTGTCAAAATATTGCGGATAGAAGATAAGATATCGTCCATCGACAGGTCTTCATTAGGTTCATCTGCCATATTTTACCACCAGTGTTTAGTAATTATTCATCTACCGATAAGGATAACCATTTACCGCGCGTTTCTTTATAATATTTTTTCGGATTATAGATGTCAACGTTTAGTTTCAAGTCTTCGGCCGTTAATTTACCCATAGCCATCAAAACATTCATTCCGGAGACGTAGTAATCGCGCCGAGCTTTAACCTCTTCAACGTTTGAATTGAGAAGCTCCTGATAAGCATCTAACACATCAAGAATCGTCCGGTTGCCGAGAGCCTCCTCTTTTTGCACCCCGTCAAGAGCAATTTCATTGGCCTTGACCTGATCTTTAATAGATTTAATTTTAGCACGATTAGCCGTCATATATTCCCAGGCACTGGTTACATTAGCGACAGCCAAGCGTTCGGCTTCAAAAACTTGTTCCTGAGCCTGCCATTTCAGATATTTGCTCTGACGGATTTTTGCTCTGTCAGCACCGGCATCATATAACGGCACAGTCATATTAATTCCGATTTCGGCACTGTCGACATCAGGATTCCGATCATACATATCCGCACGGGTTTTAGCATTGGACAAACTGCCGTCCAAACTAACCTGCGGCAACAAATTTCCGGTATTGGCAGCAACGTCATAAGTACGGGAATTCAGCAAATCTCTGGCATATCTGACCCCATAGTTATTAACCTTAGCGTATTCCAAGGCCTCCTGAAAAGTTTTAGGCAAGAACGGCCCAATTTGCGGATTGCTTAATTTATCCGGCGCAACCCCGATCAATTTGGTGTAAGTAGACTTGGAAGCCTCTAAATCTCCTTCGGCCGCAATACGATCAGAACGGGCACGAGAATGACGGGCCCGCGCTTGAGACACGTCCGTCCGAGTGACCTCTCCGACATTAAAGCGTTCAATTGTTTCATCCAAACGTTTTTTCAACAGCTTTTCGTTGTTTTTCTGCAAATTAACAATAGCCGAATTTTGCAACACATCCAAATAAGCGATGGAAGCATCAAGGAATACAGACTGCTCAACATTATAAAGATTATTTTGCTGCGCACGAACAGTACTGTCTGCAGATTTCACACTGTTGACCGTACTAAAGCCGTTAAACAGAGGTTGACTGAGCTTTGCCGCAATCAGCGTTTTGTCGTTATCCTGATTTTTAGGCGCGATATTACTATCAACCGACGAATCCGTATAACTACCCTGCAGCGCAACCGTCGGACGAAAACCGGATCTGGCGAGAGCAACATTCTCATCAACAGAACGTAAATATGCCCGCTGCGCCAGCAGGGTCGGATTAGTCTCATATGCGTTGCTCAACGCCTCAAAAATCGTTTGAGCTCCGGCAGATGTTGATATTGCCGTCGCTAAAAGCAGCGTTGACCAAAAAGTCTTCTTCATTCTTTCACCTCTGTCATTATTCCCGAAAAAACGATAATTCGGAGTTATTTTGCAACTTTAATTATTAAAAAAGTCATAACCTCTATATTTATTTCAAAAATTACATATATATTAACTATATTTCAAACAATTTATCATAAGAGTTGGGATAAATTAGTATGTCATTTTAACAGAGGGGATAAAAACTTGAGCAAAAAAGATTCCGCCATTATTAATGAGATTGATAAAGCCCGCCTGAAGCTGTCAATTGAACATTATATCAAGTATTTCATCGGTAAACGCACCAGAGAAATCAACAAAGACGAAGCTTTGGAAGCTGTCGCCCTCGCCGTTCGCGAATTTGCGATGGACAAGATGTATGAGACAATTGCCCGTTACAATAAGGTCAACACCAAACGCGTATATTATCTCTCCATTGAATATCTCATCGGCCGCTCTTTAGAAAACAACCTGCATAATCTCGGTTTGTTTAATATTCTAAAAAACATTAAAATCGACGGCTTGCCGGAAGATATTTCCCTGACGGAAATTTTTGATGCCGAATATGATCCTGCGCTGGGTAACGGCGGCTTGGGTCGTTTGGCTGCCTGCTATCTGGATTCAATGGCCTCACTCGGCATTCCCGGGTTCGGTTACGGCATCAACTACCAGTTCGGTCTATTCAAACAAAAATTTGAAAACGGTTATCAAATCGAACAGGCTGATACCTGGCTGGGCGAAGATTCCCCTTGGCAGTTTGCCAGACTTGACCGTAAAGTGGCTATTCCCATGTATGGTGATGTCGAAACATTTAAAAATGCCAATGGCCAGGAAAGCTATATCTGGATGAACACAAAAACCATGTATGGCGTTCCGTTTGATTTTCCGATTGTCGGCTACGACGGCAAATCCGTCAATTATCTGCGTTTATTCTCAGCCAAAACAGATGATGAGCTCGACATTAACATCTTTAACGAAGGCGGCTATATTGAAGCCGTGCGCGACAAAATTGAAACAGAGACCGTTTCTAAAGTTTTGTATCCGTCAGATGCGGTTGAATCCGGTAAAGAATTACGCCTGAAACAACAGTACTTCTTTGTTTCTTGCGCTATTCAAGACATTATTCGCCGCTTTATGGAAAAGAGCAATGACTTCAGCGAAATGCCGGAACAAGTCTGCATTCAACTGAACGACACCCACCCCTCACTGGCTATTCCGGAAATGATGCGCTTGTTGATGGATGTTCACGGTCAGGAATGGGATCAGGCTTGGGATATTACTACCAAAATTTTTGCCTACACCAATCATACACTTCTGCCAGAAGCATTGGAAACATGGCCCTCAAGAATCTTAGGTAAATTGCTGCCGCGCCATTTGCAAATTATATACGAAATCAATCGTCGTTTTATCAATTTTGCTAAGAGCAAATTTGGTGATGATGCGGCTAAATTATCTAAAGTCTCTATTGTTTCGGGAGACGGTGACAATCAGATTATCCGCATGGCCAATCTGTCGATTGTCGGCTCTTTCTCCGTCAACGGCGTTGCCAAGCTGCACTCCGAACTGCTGAAGAAATCTTTAGTTCCCG
>CANDEX010000093.1 GCA_947383875.1 uncultured Azospirillum sp.
CCTTATAACAGCAGCTATTTTAAAGAATGTTGTGACAGTTCTTATTCTTATACCGTAGAAAACTGTTCCTTATTAAATACGACATCATCCTGTGGCGGCAAATATAAATGCGATTGCGACCCGATAAATTATCCTGTGACGGCAACCAGTTGTGTTTCGCCGCAAATTCCATTAAATAAACCAGGTTCATTCTGCTCAGTCAATGGCCAGGTCCGTTATTCTGAATGTGTTTGTCCCGAAAGCTATGCTGAAACCTGTAACGGCATAAATGTACGGGGCAAAGGAAGCAGCTGTACTAAAAGCGGTTCTACCATGTATGTTTCTTGCGAATGTGAACCCAAATATAAACTGACCTGCTCCGGAGAGGGAAGTTCACCAGCTAATCCGAGCGATTACTGCCAGCTGAACGGGATAAAATATTATGAGAACTGTAATGTCTGCCCGTTTAATTGTACGACCGAAACCAGAACGGAAGGTGTGACTTATGATTATGAAGAATGCAGCAACAAATATTGTGCAACAGGTTGTGCCGAGGGCTATGTGAACTGGTGCAAAAAGCCGGAAACAGACTGTGTGAAACTGGGATATACAAAGACTGCCAGCCAATGTCCCTATGGTTATCTGGCTTGCCCGCACAATTCAATAGCCGTTTTCTGTGATGACTAAAACAACGGCAAAAGGAGAAGAGAAATGAATAATTTGAGAATGCTGTTGATGGTCGGAAGCCTGTTGCCTTTGTTCAGCGTGAATATCAGAGCCGGACAAACGGTGTATGAAGAAGGGCTTCTGACATCAGTGAGCTGCGAAGAACCGAAAGACTGCGCAGATATGGGTTATTTAGTAGATATAACGGATTGTGCCGGTCCGGCACTTAAATGCCCTTGGGATTTAACTAAGGCAATGTGCCGAACCATAAAAGATGTAGAAACAGAAACAAAGTTTCGGGTGCCAATATTGTACGGAGATGGAACCGTCAGTAGGGAAATTAAAACGCTTAATGAAAAAGCACCTATAGGAATCGTGACAGATGAAGAAAAAAGATTAGCAATCTCTTTAGTCTTTGCCAAAAAAGATGGAACCCCAGGGTTGGAGGAAATGCCTTTTTCTGATGTGATGGCAGATACGGGGTTACAAAATTGTGCAAAAAACGATTTAGAAGCAGGTTGTGGTTCGGATGGACGGGCGAATACCAATATTCTCTTAAAAGAGACGTCAGGAACCTATTATGCAGCACAAGCAGTCAATAAATTTGAACCTAAGGGCTGTACCGCCGCCTTTTGTAAAAAAGGAAAATGGTTTCTTCCGAGTTATCCGGAAGTTGATGAGTTCGGAGAATCATATAACATCTTTAGACTTGGGGATGTTTTAGCTTATATTGGGGCTGTGTACTTCAAAGATGTAGAGCAGACAGAAGATCGAGCTTTTTGGACGTCTACAGAAGAGAACCGATATAATCAATGGACGGGGAGTATTAAAGGTGGATCTTCAGCTTCATGGAAAGATAAATACGAATATTTTTTGCGCCCTATGGTAAAATATTAGGAGAATTGCAATGAAAAAATACATAATTATTGGAATCGGAATTTTAATTTTTCTTACTGGAGCTAAGGCCGAAGCGGCAGAATTGAATTGCGCTAAGGAAGTTAAAGGTGGCACCAGTGGATGTGAGGCGATGGGATATACGCGGACATCCGATTTCCTGCCTCTTCATGACAACGATAAATATTGTGGCACAGGAACGATAGCCTTTTGTCCGGCATATACAAGAAGAATGTTCTGTATTCCCAGAATGCCTGTTCCAATCTTATTTGGTGATGGAACAACAGGATATGAGTTAGTCGAAGGTAAAACGCCGATAGGTATCGTTTTTGACAAGGATAATCGTTTAGCAATGGGTATCGATAGTGCCGGATATGTTCAGTGGTCTACGGAAAAAGAACTGGTATGGTCAGATTGTGATGATTGGCGCAGATGTCATACTGACGGTAAAGAAAATACAGATTATTTATTGAAAAAGGGTGCTGACTTATATCCGGCAGCCAAAGCGGCTAATGAATACGAACCGGAAGGATGTATCAAAGATTTTTGCCGAAAAGGCAAATGGTGGCTGCCAAGTAACAGGGAGCAGCAATTGTATAATGCTTATTACTTATTTTTGAGGGAATATTCGAGTATTTTGGTAAATTATATTGCACCGGCTTGGACTTCGAATGAAAAATCAGAATCTTCAGCATATTATCCTTACGAAGCGAACCATTCTTTTCTCTCTGAGAGTAAAACCAATAAAAAGAATGTCTATCCTGCTGTGAAATATTAAACTCTGTATACAAAAACACCCTGTTCTTTAAGAACAGGGTGTTTTATCAGAATTAACTTTTGAAATTACTTACCTAATTGAGCAGCAACTTCAGCAGCAAAATCTTCTTCTTTCTTTTGCAGGCCTTCACCCAAACGGAAGCAGACAAATTCTTTCAGTTTGATATCGGCACCGAGTTCTTTAGCGGCATCAGCAACAATATCTTTAACCTTTTTGTCAGGATCCATGATGTAAGCCTGTTCTTCCAGAACAACTTCGTCATAATATTTCTTAACACGGCCTTCAACCATTTTTTCAATAATATTAGCCGGTTTGCCGGAAGCGGCAGCTTGTTCTGCGAAAATAGATTTTTCGTGTTCAACAGCAGCCGGATCAACGCTGGCAATATTCAAAAACTGAGGAGCGGAAGCGGCGATATGCATTGCAATATGTTTGCCGAGTTCAGCTAATTTAGCTTTATCTGCAGTTGATTCCAAAGCAACCAAAACACCGATTTTACCAACATTCGGACGAGCGGCATTGTGAATGTAAGAAGCAACAACGCCATCATTGACTTCAATCATTTTTGCACGACGCAAATTCATGTTTTCACCGATTTTGGCAATCATGTCTGTCAAGCGTTCTTCAAAAGATTTGTTGACTTTCGGGCATTGGAAAGTCTTCATGTCGCAAACTTCGCCCTTAGACATCAAGGCAACGGTAGCGGCATCTTCAACATATTCTTGGAAAATATCGTTTTTGGCAACGAAGTCAGTTTCGGAGTTGACTTCGACAACGGCACCTTTTGTTCCGTCAACGGCAACGGCAACCAAACCTTCAGCAGCAATACGGCTGGCTTTTTTAGCAGCACTGGCCAAACCTTTTTTACGCAGCCAGTCAACGGCTTGTTCCATGTCTCCGTTGGTTTCTGTCAGGGCTTTTTTGCAGTCCAGCATACCGGCACTTGTTGTTTCTCTGAGTTCTTTGACCATAGCGGCAGTAATATTTGTCATTTAATTTTTTCCTCTTGTGAATTTTAAACCAATGCGGCGATATCTTTATAAATAAAGTACCGCCGCGAAAGTTTGCCTAATGCATAAGCTGTTAAAAAACTATTCAGCTACAGCTTCAACTTCCTCTTTAGCTTTTTTAGCGGTTCTTTTTTTAGCCGGTTTAGCATCGAGATTTTCAACAGCTTCTTCAACTTTAACGCCTTGAGCTGCAATTTCTGCCTGCATACCGTCCAAAATGGCAGAAGATACTAATTCGCAGTAGAATTGGATAGCGCGGATAGCATCATCATTGCCCGGAACCGGGAAATCAACTTCATTGGGGTTGGCATTGGTGTCGCAGATACCGATAACGGGAATACCCAGTTTTTTAGCTTCTTTAATAGCCAAATCTTCTTTCGGAGTATCAATAATGAACAGCATATCCGGCTGGCCGCCCATGTTCATGATACCGCCCAGTTCCTGATTCAGTTTTTCCTGTTCTTTTTTGATGTTCTGCATTTCTTTTTTGGTGTAACCTTCAAACGCGTTTTTCTCAAACATTTCGTTTAATTTAACCAAACGAGAGATTGATTTGTAAACGGTTTTCCAGTTTGTCAGCATGCCGCCCAGCCAGCGGTGGTTGACATAATACTGACCGCAGCGTTCTGCGTTTTCTCTAACCAAATCCTGAGCCTGTCTTTTGGTGCCGACAAACAAGATTTTGCCGCCCTGAGCAGCAACTTCGCGAGCTGCATTCAAAGCAGTGTACAGCATCGGGTAGGTTTTCTGCAGATTGATAATGTGAACATTATCTTTTTTACCGTAAATGAACGGAGCCATGCTCGGATTCCAACGGCGGGCGTGGTGACCAAAGTGAACGCCGGCTTCAACCATCTGGCGCAGGGTAAATGTAGGAAGAGTCATTTTTATATATCCTTTTTTCCGGTTAAACCTCCGCAGGCTCATCGGTCTTAAATTAAGACACCGGAGCGAAAAACATAAGATTTTCCGCCATGCCTGCGTGTGTGTTATTGTTAAAAATCGGAATTATCATTAATTCCAACGTTCTTTTAATCCCTATTTCCCTAATTTGCAAGCATTTTTTACATAAAAAAAGATACGGAAAGGCTTTCCGTATCTAAAAGATTTACTCAGCAACAACAAAGACTTTTCCGTCTTCTACCGGCAGGCGGTGAATCATGCTGCCTTCAGGGATGTCAGGACAGTTATACATTTTCTCTAGGCCGTATTCCTCAGTGTAGATGTAGCAATCTTTGCAGTCAACGGCTTTAATTGTCGGGATATTTATCGCTTGCTTAGTGTATTCTTGCTTTTTCAGGAAATTGCTGTATCCGATGTGGCTGAGAAATACACCCGATGCGAAAGCCGATAAAAACCAAATGGAAATGATGACTGTAGCGATTTTTTTGTTTGATGTACGATAATCATCAGGCCGAATATTTTTGTAGAAAATGGTTATTAGTGCCGCAGCGGCTATCGGATACGCATAGGGTATTCCCCAATAAGCACACCAAATCAAAGCCAGCAGATATCCCCAAAACACAGAGAAGATGAACGCTCTGAATTTGCTGTTCTCATCGCTGAAAAAGAGAGCCAGGCTAAATCCCGGAATCATAATGGCAACGGCGTAGCCTTCCATTCTGGTCCAGAAGCCCCTGTCAAAAGGATTGCGAGGTTCCCCGTAAAAAAGCATCCAGGTAAGGCTTAAAGTCAGAAAGAAGAGAAATACGGCTTGTATAAAACCGTAACGGTGCGCACTGATCCATGCTGCAAATGCACGAATGTGAACGTGTTTGTTTGTTGTTTCCATGTTACAATAATTAAAAGTGAATAATAAAAATCAATGAGAGCAGTCTAATGAAATTTTAAAATTTTGTCAAGATAGCCTTCTTTGCAATATTTTTGTGACAGATTCGCTTTTAAGGCTTGTAAAACTTAACTTTTTGCC
>CANDEX010000094.1 GCA_947383875.1 uncultured Azospirillum sp.
TTGGGGAGAGAAAAATGCGATTGGCTTTATTTCAACCGGATATTCCGCAAAATACTGGCACTTTATTGCGGCTAGGAGCATGTCTGGATGTTGAGATTGATATCATTGAGCCTTGCGGTTTTATCTTCTCTGAGAAGACCTTAAAACGGGCAGGAATGGATTATCTTGATCTGGTTAAATATCGTCGCCATCATTCTTGGGAGCATTTTCTGCAATATCGTGCCGAGCATCCTGAAGAATATGGTCGAATCGTTTTGTTGACAACTAAAGCTTCGTCTCCTTATTATGATTTTCAATTTCAGCCCAATGACATTATTCTTATGGGGCGCGAATCGGCCGGTGTTCCCGAAGAAGTTCATCAAACCGCTGATGCTCGTCTTCTTATTCCGATGAATCACAATGCCCGTTCAATTAATGTAGCGGTGTCGGCGGTGATGGTGGTGGGGGAATGCCTCCGCCAAGTTAACGGATTTCCCTCTATGGGGAATTAATACAGATTTAGCGAGATGGAGAAATGCTCATGTACTATTGTGTACACTCCGCTTTCTTCACTCTTAAATCTTATTACTTCCCACATATATGAAAATCCGTGGATGTTTTTATTTCTTTTATTCTCCGCATATTGGGGATGGGGGCTTCTCCTTTCCGGGGAGATATTGATTCTGGTTGGTTCTTTGTTCAGATATGCTATGACGAAATAAAATAAAGTTATTTTGTTTTTATTATCAACTTTTTAAAACCAAATTTTTATGAAACAGTATTTAGATTTGTTATCTGATATCATGGCGCATGGTATTGATAAAAATGATCGTACAGGTACAGGGACGCGTTCGGTTTTTGGTCGGCAGTTGCGGTTTGATTTTGCAGCTGCTTTTTTATGAGAAACAAAAGCCTTTCGAAGTTATTTCGGAGGTTTTTTTCTTTAATTGACAAAATTTTTTATTTTTAGACTAGTAATGACCTTAAAAATGTGGTATAGTCCCTCCCGTATTGAGAAAACAAAGTCTCATTTCCTTCACTTTCAGATTAAATACAGGACAGATAAATGAATAAAAAAACTTCATCTGCTATAGCTTTCACTTCCGGTGATTATGTGGTTTATCCGGCGCACGGCGTGGGTAAGGTTTCTGATATTTCCAAACAGAAAATAGCCGGTTCGGAATTGGAGTTAATCGTGGTTAATTTTGCTAAGGATAAAATGACCTTGCGTATTCCGATGGCTAAAGCCGAAAATGTCGGTTTGCGTAAAATTTCGGAAGCTTCAACCATGAATGATGCTTTAAGCGTTTTGAAAGGCAAAGCCAAAGTTAAAAAAATTATGTGGTCTCGCCGTGCACAAGAATATGAAAACAAAATCAATTCCGGTAATCCCGTAGCCATTGCCGAAGTTGTCCGCGATTTGTACCGCAATGAAAATCTGGCAGAACAGTCCTACAGCGAACGCCAAATCTATGAGCAAGCTCTTGATCGCCTTGCTAATGAGGTTGCCGTTTGTGACAATATTAGTTCGGAAGAGGCTACTAAGAAGTTGCTTTCTATCCTTGCAAAATAAAATTCGTCCAGCTGGTAACTAGAGCAATTTTACAGAAAGCCAAAAAATTCACGTAACTATACGTACGCTAAAATTTTTTGGCTTCCTAGAAATTACACTATTTACACTCGCTGGCCAAACTTTATTGTTGTAGGTGGTCGATTACTACAAAAATTGCAGGTCGGAAGTGTCCTCACGTACGTCTTCAATTCCAACTAAAGTTGCTGTAGCTTTTATCACTACGTTACTAAAATTTAAGAGTCCCGATAGGGGCTCTTTTTTTGCGACTCCGATTAAGAAAAGACTCAAATTGCAAGCGAAAAAAAGGCTTTGCAAATATGTGGGGATAATATTGTGAACAAGTAAAGACTCAATTTGCGAATCACTATCGGCTTAATTATTAATAAATTATTAATTAATTCAGAAACGGGGCAGAATCCATGTTTGAAGAAAATGAACCAGTTATGGCTTTCAGTGACGATATTGTTATTACGGCTTGCCCGACCTTGGTGGAAGAAAATAAATCGACACAGGAATTTTTGTGGGGGTATTATTTTTGTATTGAAAATAATTCTTCAGAGCGAATCCAACTGATTGGTAAAAACTGGAACATTACGGATGACAGAGGGCATTGTTATTGCGATGATTCGATGGGGTTTAAGGGTGAAATTCCTGAGTTAGAGCCCGGTGAGAGTTTTGAATTTACCAGTATGGCACCTTTGACATCGCCGAATGCGGTCTTTTACGGGAGTTGTAAAATTCAAAAAGAAGATGGGTCTGAGGCCAGAGAGATTAATATTCCGACTTTTACAATGACAGCTCCGCCGCCGCAATCTTACTGTGTGAATTAAATAAAAAAGCCGCTTTATTGCGGCTTTTTTCATGGTTTTTAATATTCTAGAATATGGCTGCTGTTTTCAACGTACATATTCAGATATTGGTGGATATTACGTTCCATGCGAATATTAAATTCTTCAAACAGTTTGGTAACCATTCCATTCCAATATTTTTCCTTTTCGGAAATGTCTGTATCCGCAGGAATAATCAGTTCACGCCAAGCCTGAATTTCGGTTTCGGCATTTGAGAGTTTTTCTGGGTCACTGATGCGAATCAGTACATTTAATGTGGCGCGGTATTTCATGCGGTCTTTTTCAAAGACTTTGTCTGTCGGATCCAATTCTTCGGTGACACTGGCATCTTTAATGATGAATTGGGCAACTTTATCAGAGGAAAAGTCAACGGCTTCCAAACGGTCACGTGCCCATGTTTTGGCTGTTTTTTCAATGGAAATCGGGAACAAATGTTCGACATTCGGCCGGCGAAAAGACGGCGTGAATTCGGAAATAACTTCAACTTTATTGACTTTTAATTTTATGGGGGCTTCGTTATCATAACGTAGTTCGCTGTAACGCGCCGGTTCATCGCCTTCATGGCTACCGAAGAGGGTCGAACAGCCGGTAGTCAGGCTGATAAGCAGGGCGACACACAATATTTTTCTGATCATCATATTCATCTCTCTAAGGTTAATTGTTTGCTCCACTATAGCGACGGATGTTTAAGATTTGTTTAATGTAGGCTTCAAAAGAAAAGGCAGGAATTGTTTTCCTGCCCGGAGAAAGAAATCGGAGTTTTAGTTTGATTTTGTCAGTTTACTTGCTCTTATTTTCTGAATCTCTTTTTGCAGAGCATCGTGGCGTTGTTTCATCTCGGCGGAGATGTGTGGTTGCTCTGAGTTTTGTGGCTGGGCGGCGTTGGAATCGCATCCTGTCAGAGCCAGTGTTGAGAAAGCAAGTGCCGCAAGGGTTATGTTCATGGTGTTCTCCTGAAAATAAAGCTGCGGTTTATTTAATCTTTATTCCGGCAAAATCAAGTCCGGTTATGATTTTTAATGCGCCAGCAGTTCACCCTTGTCAAAGCTGTATATTTCTCCGCAAAAATGACAGGTAGCCGTGATTTTGTTGTTTTCACACATATCTTCAATATCTTTGGCTCCCATAGCGTGTAAGGTATTAAACAGTTTGTCTCGGCTGCAGCGGCATCCGAATTGATATTTTTTATCTGCAGTAATTTGCAAGTTGTTAGCATGAAACAAACGTGTCAGGATATCTTCAGCGGAGAGTTCGTCGTCAAAAATCTCTTTAGCTTGTAAGCTTTGTGCAAAGATGACCGCTTCATTCCAAGCCTCGTTTAAGGCATCGGTATCTTCAGAAATTTTACCGCCGTTGTCGGGAAGTTTCTGCAGGAGAATACCGGCTGCTTTCCAACGTTCATGTTCGTTGGTTGGAGCTTGTAAAAACAGTTGCAGGTAGGTTTCAATCTGTTCAGACTGTTTGAAATAACGCAAAGCGCATTCACTTAATGTTTTGCCCTGTAAGTCAACAATTCCCTGATAAAGGTCAGTATTCGGACCTTGGTCAACCGTGAAAGCAAGATGACCGTTGCCCATGTAGTGCGGAGCTTCCAAAAGTTCAGTTTCATCGCTTTTTCTTAATTCCAGTGCTTTATCAAGCATATCTTGTTTGAAGTTGGCACAAGCACGAATCCGTCCTTCGGATGTTACATCGACGACAACCATGGTTGCCGGACCGCTGCTTTGAGTTTGCAATGTAAATAAACCATTGTATTTAATGGTGCTTGAAAGTAAAGCACCAAGAGCTGTGCTTTCGGCAACGACTCCCGAAATCTGGCGCGGATATTTATGACGGCTGAGAATGGTGTTTACAACAGTATCCAATCTTACCAAACGTCCCATAAAAGCTCCGTTGTCGATGTGAAAAGATGTGCAATTATCAAAATTATTATTAACCACCGGAATTTTCCTTTATATACTAAATTAATCTAAGCAATATGTAGTATGTTTCAGGAAAATTTGCAAGTGTTGGAAGACGAAGTCAAAAAAATTCAGCGGCGTCCGGCTAAAAAAATTACAAAACTGCGGCTGAAAAATATAGGATTATATTATCTGGAGAGGTTTGAATCTTCTGTCGGTAATTTGCGACAGGTGTTAATGCGTCGCGTAAATGATTATGCTTACCAGAATCCCGGGTATGACACTTCGGAAGCTTTGGGATGGATTGAAGAACTTTTAGCTGATTTTGAACGCTATGGTTATTTGAATGACAATCGATTTGCGGAGTTGAAAATTCGCGATTATCTGGCGGCCGGAAAGTCTGCGCGCTATATAAAAGGGAAGCTGCTGCAAAAGGGAATTTCTGAAGATGAGACGGAACGTCTGTTGGCTGAACAAGAGTATAATCCGGAAGAACTGGCCTTAAAGTTGGCAAAGAAGAAAAAAATCGGACCGTTTAGAGGGGACGAGACCGCTCGAAAAGAATATCGGCAGAAAGATTTGGCTGTTTTGGTGCGTGCTGGTTTTGACTATGCCGTGGCACAAAAAGTGTTAGGAACGGTATTTGATGATGAAGCTTTTGAGTAGTATTGGTTCTTTTATGCAAATTAAAAGGTTGCAAAAATTTTAAATAACTATATTATAATAAGTGCAATCGGGGTGGTAGCCGATTGTGGAGCCTTCAAACTCCCCTAAGACATAACCAGCCTCTCTCTACGGAGGGAG
>CANDEX010000095.1 GCA_947383875.1 uncultured Azospirillum sp.
TTTCACGCGCGGGAAGAACTTCTATAAAGAGCAGCGGATCATTTTTATATTTAACTTTTTTCTGCCATTTGAAAAGATTACCGGGACCGGCATTATAAGCTGTCGCCAAATAAAATAAATTGCCGCTGACAAAAGGCTTACCCATCAGATAACTCAGATATTGCTGTCCGACTTCCATATTATAATCAGTATCATAAAGCACAGAACTGTCACTTTTTAAACGCTTATCCTTAGTAACATGATAAGCCGTATTGGGCATAAGCTGCATCAAACCTTTGGCTCCGGCACCGCTTTGAGCTTCCGGCTTAAAAGCTGATTCTTGACGAATAAGAGCTAAAACCAATGCTCGACTGACTTTCCACCCTCCTTTAGGAGACCATGCCGGAACAGGATACGCAATATTGTCATAAAAGAAACTGCGTTCGTTATCTTTAATTTCATTGGCCAGCTTAATCCCCAAAGCCGGCATATTATACTGCGCCGCCAAATAAAGACAGGCTTCTTTTTGTTGCTCGTTCATATTCTGATAAGCATGACGCAATTCTTTTTCTGCCAATTTTTGATTTTTAGCCATTAACAACACAACTGCTCGCTGAATAGCACTGGAAGCCAGCATATCATCAACATAATCATAATTATTGAAATCATTAAAATAAGCGGCATCATCCCAGTTAAAAGCCCAAGAATCGCCTAACTGATAATTAGCCAACATCCCATAAAACGTGCGTTTATATTTTGCCGCAATTTTAAGCCAAGCATTTGCCTGCGTCTTTTTATTTAAGCGGGAATAAGAACGATATGCCCAATAAGCACCGGCACTGACCAACCATTCGTCATTATCGGTTTTCGCACCAAGCTTGCTGAAGTAATCAGCCGCTTTCTGGTAGTTTCCCATCCTCCACGCGGCCAATCCGCCAACCCACATCGCTGTTGCATCTTTACTGCGACGAATGGCTTTTTCGGTAAATTGCAACACCTGTTTATCATTTCCGTCTGTCAGATAAACGGTTGCCAATGTCGCACTCATGGCATCATATTCTCTGTCCGGAATCCACATCCGCAGTTTCTTGTCCGCCAAAATGTTTTTCGCGACCAACGTTTTTCCCTTACTAATCGCCCGTCGAAATGCCGTCACTTTAGCGCGAATATATTTTCTTTTCGCCTCAGGCAAAGTCTCATAACGATTATTAAACCAACTATAAGGAGACGGCACATATTTTGGCAGCAAATCTTCAAACGCAGCCAATTCATCCTTAGCACCTTTAGATTTGCTTTTAGCCAAACGCAGAATACTCGGAGCCTGCGGGTGATCATAATAAAGCTTAAGCCAGTGTTTCAACTCATCATAAGAACTTTTATAGGTCTTGGAAAGATATTTTTCAGCCAGCACATGCCCCATCAAAATCTGATTACTGACATCTTCAATATGATCGTCAGCTTCTTCCAAATCTTCCTGTTGCAAAGCTCTGAACGTTTTTTTATAACTGATAATATCACGCTTACTGATTACCAGATTATCCAAAATTTGCTGATAGCAATTCTGATCAATAATCGGTTTAACAGCAGAAGCCGGTTGCGAAAAAGCAACAACACCCCAAACCGATAATATTGTCAGAAAAGCTTTTCTCAACAATTTTCCCTCACATAAAACACCTGTTGTAAACTATTTGCGCAGCCAGCGGATTTTTGCAGCACAATCTTTTTGTGATAAACCCTTCACCCGGCAGCGATTGACGACAATATTCGGAATTTTATCCATAGAATAACAGCCGTCGCCTATTAACGTATAATCAAAATGCATCGTTTGATTAGGAGGAACATCAGAAAAACTGAGTGCCGTTTCCATATCCGGCCAACGCAGTTTAACACTCAAATTGTTCAACCGCCGGTTCAACGTCGTTAAAATTTGAAATCTGACATTACAAGTAACCATCCCGCTCATCAGGCGATTAACGCTAAAATCACTGTAGAACAGAAAAATAGATGTCTCATTTGCCTGTTCGGCATCTTTACCGGAAGCTAAAGGATAAATAGCCACGGTACCGCGCTTAACACCATCAAGAGTCGGACGCTTAATCTGTGGCACATTTTTATAAATATAATCTTCGGGATTCTCAACTTTAACCTTTGCCGGCGGCTTAGGCTGAGTTTCCGCTCGTTTTTCTGAAGCAGCCTGAGAAGCAGACGATGTCGTCGCAGATTGTTTTCCCCAACCATTCAAACGCTCTCTGTTACTCCAACCGGAGGCCGCTGAAGTCTTGGGCTGAGATTTGGATACAGCCGAAGAGGCCGGAGCGGAAGCACCATCATCAAACATCTGTCCGATAACAGGCGTCGTCCAAATACCCGCTGCTAAAAATGCCGTCAAACCGATTTTAAGTTTAGAACCCATTTTTCCCGCCGTTTATTATTTAATTTGACCGATAATATCCGTAGCTTTATTCAAATCAGAAACCGCATTATCATAAATTTCAGTCAGGCTCTGCTGTTCCAATTTTCGAGCAGATTGTTTGGCTTTAATTTCTTCATTGAAAGCAACTTTTTTGAATTCCCGATAATATTCAGGATCTCTGGCCGAAACAAATTTAAACAAGTTATCGCAAGTCGTTGTTCCCGGAGTCGCGACAGCCACACCGGTTCGATCAGAACTGCTTGCATTACAGGTGCTTAATTTAAAAGTTGCATCATTCATCATCAAGAAACAACGATCAGATGAAATCTTTGAGCGCAACGACACCTGACGATACGGCTTCAACGGAGGAATTCGCACACTGGCCGTCAGCATAACCGGTGTTGTTTTCTCTGTTTCCGAAATAGGCAACGGCATCATACTGGTATCTTCACCATAATGTTCTTCCTGAATTTTTTTCAAAGCCGCCTGTTTTTCATTTTCAATCACATTATTAATGGCATCATCTGCCCAATTAATATTTATCAGGGCATTATCAATATTATTTTTGGAGCGGTTATAAAAAGTTGCACTGAACTCACAATCAGTAATCTTTCCTTCATTATTTTTAACCGGTTTAATATTGTGAATTTTAAATAACACCGCCGGCTGGTTTTCATCAATCTGACTAACCAAACCTTCTTCCTCATCAGCTTCCGCCCATGCCGGAACTGCACTTAACGCCAGCAGCGCGCAAGTCGCGCTCAATAAAAATCGTTTATTGTTGCCCATTTTATTTCCTTCACCAGTTAAAAACTTGATTCATCCTAATAATATCTTAATTCAGTTTACGCAAAAAAGGTGAATAAAAAGATAATATATCTAATTATTGCACAATTTTTGCTTCATTCGCAGCATATCGACCCAAGCCTTAGCTTTCTGCCCGCTGTTACGCAACAAATAAGCCGGATGAAAACTAGCCAAAACCGGAACCATACTACCGTCTGTTTTTTTATATTCCAACCATTTGCCGCGCATTTTAGAAATAGGTTCGCCGTTATCCAGCAAAGCATTGGCCGCACTTCCGCCTAAAATCATAATAGCTTCAGGAGCCACCAAATCAATTTGCCGCTTCAAAAACGGCAGACAAACGGCAATTTCTCCTTCTGTCGGCGTACGGTTCCCCGGCGGCCGCCACGGCAAAACATTGGTTATAAAACAATCATCGCGCTCAAAACCGATAGCACTCAGCATTTTTTCCAACAAATGACCGCTGCGCCCGACAAAAGGAACACCGCTTCGATCCTCGTCCGCTCCGGGAGCTTCACCAATGAGCAGTAAACGAGCGTGTTCATTACCATAACCGAAAACCGTCTTATTGGCGGTCAGCTTCAGTGCGCAACCGTCAAATTTTTCCACCAAAGACTTCAAATCTTGCAGATTTTCAGCTTTCATACACAATTCCCGGGCACTTTGGCAGGCACTGATTGTAGCCTGAGCCAACTCCGTTGTTGCCGGCCGAACCGAATTCTCAGCCGAACGCGCAGCATTAACCGTCACCGGCAAAGGCTTGCGAATTTCTTTTTCAGGCTCAGCCAAAGCAAACGGAACCTCTCCGCAGATTTCATCTACCCCTGCAGTAATATACCAATCAAGAATTTCCTTTATGCCCAGATTTTCACTCATAATAGAGTAAGTTAAAGCAAATCTTTTATTTTGTCATTTAATAATTAAATATTTACACATAATAGTATATAAAAGCAAATTGCTGTTGTATGATTGCAAAACTATTGTAAAATAAAGCGATTCCTAATCATTTAATTCAGGATATAATTAATTATGGCAAAAGTCGGTTACTTATTGGTCGTTATTTTCGGATTTATTCTTTTCAACTCTTGTTCCAATCATCAGAAGGTTGAGACCACAACCAATCAACCTGCTGCTGCGACAACAACCGGACAGTTTCACAAATCTTACGGAGCTTACTTGGCCGGCCGCATCGCCCATCAACGCAAAAATTTCAATACCGCTGCCGACTATTATATTCAAGCTCTTAACCAAGATCCTGAAAACCAAAATCTGCGCAGCCAGATTTACGTTATTCTGGCTTCTCGCGGCAGAATAGAAGAAGCCGCACGCTATGCTGAAGAGTCCCTCAAAAAAGGCGATAAAAACAACATCACTTATATCATCATCGCAGTTGAAAACATGAAAAAGGGAAATTTCAACCAAACACTCAAAACCATCAACAAACTCAACGGCCCAATTTATAAAGAATTTATCAATCCGTTAATTAAAGCATGGGCTTATGCCGGAGAAAATCAACCAGACAAAGCATTGCAGGAACTCAAAATCATTAGCAAAGAACCTAGTTTCCGCGCCCTGTATAATTTCCATGCAGGAATGCTCAACGACTATTTTGATCGTGTGGACGAAGCTCGTCGCCACTATGAAGTCATTGTCAATGAAGAAAGTCTTGAAATGTCTTTCCGTGCTCTGCAGGTTATCACTAATTTTTACGTCCGCAACGGTGAACAGGACAAAGCAATTGCCCTCGTCAACAAATATAGCGATGACAAACTAATGATTGATATGCTGAACAAACTGGCAAACAATGTACGCCGCGCAGTTCCGTCCGAAACAAAAAAAATCATAACCAGCCCGCAGCTCGGCTTGTCTGAAGCCCTATTCAGCATTGCCGCCACTCTGCGCCAAG
>CANDEX010000096.1 GCA_947383875.1 uncultured Azospirillum sp.
AAATGGGTATCCGCGCCGCCGTATCCATTGTCGAAATGGATATGTTTGATCCAACTCGTACCAAAGAAAAACAACAAGCCACACTTAATTTTTTAAATCAGCCCAACCCCTGCCCCGAACGCCTGATAAAAGCTATTTCCTGCCATGCGGTTTATACCGTTTCTGAAGAATTATTTAAATGGACGGCTGATTTAGTGCATGAAAGAGACTTGCATTTGCACATTCATGCCTGTGAAACCTTCAAAGAAGTCTGCGATTGCCGCGACAAATATCAAAAATCACCAATTGTCAAATTTGCCGAATGGAATTTACTGGGCCCGAAAACAATTCTGGCTCACGCCATCCACTTAGATGAGGATGACATCCGTTTAATTAAAGACAGCGGAACGTTCCTAACCTCCAATCCGGTTTCTAATCTGAAATTAGTATCCGGTCTTTTCCCTTTCCATAAACTTAACGGCGAATTTCCGCACCATATCACGCTCGGAACAGATGGCGCGTCATCCAACAATAATCTGAGTATGCTTGAGGAAATGAAATTCTTTTCTCTCATCAGCAAGTGGCAGGCTCAAGACGCTCAAGCCGGATTGGATAAAGACATTTTCACCGCAGCCACACGCAACGGAGCGCAAGCTTTCGGGTTGAACGCCGGCATTATTGAAGAAGGTGCTCTTGCAGACTGCATCTTGGTGGATTTGAATAACCCATTCATCACACCCGGCTATAATCTCTTATCAAACATGGTTTATGCTGCCGATTCGTCCTGCATTCGTGATGTCATCTGTGATGGCAAACTAATTATGCAAAACCGCAAAGTCCCGGGCGAAGAACAAATCATCGCTGATGCCCACCGCCTGGCTGAAAAAATAAAAAATATCAAACCTATTCCCAATGCCGTTCCTTAACAATTCAAAAGGCATTCAGAAAACTGAATGCCTTTCGCTCATTTAGATTACAAATCAATCACTTCCAGTAATTTAAAGTATTCATCATAAACATAACGCCGTTTAACATATTTTCCGGCAATAATATCCGGCAGAAAATTCCGGTCAGCTTCGCGCATCTCCGCATAAGGGATATCATCAATATCCTGCCAAAAAGCGTTAACTTCATCTTTATTTTCCTGAAGTTCGCCCGAATAGGCCGTGCTTTTAAATATATGAACGTAAAAATCAAATCGAGGAAACTCCACATACCCGACTTGCACCGGATTTTCAATGACCAAACCGGTTTCCTCTAAAGTCTCCCGTCTGACACAATCCTCCATCGTTTCACCCTCTTCTCTTTTACCTCCGGGAAAATTCACACACCCTTTATTAATACCGCGATGATGTCTTATCATCAAAAATTTATGATTTACAACATCCTCAATAATTGACAAAGAAGCCTCTTTTTTCATTTTTTATTCTCCTCAATCTATCGTATTTTTTGATAAAACCTATTAATCATCGTCGATACATTCTCATCCCAATAACCGGATGCTTTATGCTTCAAATGTTCCGGAACACCAAATCTTACCTCAGCAATTCCACCGGCCATACAAGCCAAAGTATCACTGTCTCCGCCCAAAGAGACCGCATTCCGGATGGCATCTTCATACGATTCGGCCTCAAGCGCACAAATAAGAGCTTGAGGCACAGAATTTTTACAAGAACTATAAAATTTATTATAATTCGGGCGAATCTCATCTACACTTGCTGATAAATCATAACCAAATTTACGCGAAATATAATTTTTAATAATCGGCACCTTCACATTTTTCTTCGCCAAATACATCGTTTCAATATACGCCCTTGCCGCGGTTATACTTTCAGGATGATTATGAGTAATCGAAGTCAATATAACGGCTTTACGCAATGCTTTTTTGACATCACCAATCATCAAAGGTATCGGACTCAGACGCATAACACACCCGTTGGTCTTTGCCCCATAAGCTTGTCCATTCTCAAGCCATTTCATAAAACCGGCTCCGAAAGCCCCTACCTTTCCGTTTTCATACGTCCGGTTTTTATATCGCTCGCCCCATTTTCTTAATATTTTTTCAGGTCTCTCATTCGTCAGCAGCCACTCCGCTGTCGCACAGGTCAAAATCGTGTCATCCGTAAAACGAGAAGTATCACTAAAAAGCTCAAACTCTTTAGTCTTAATATTGTGAAATTCATAAGGGGAACCGATAATATCCCCGATAATTGCACCAAGCAACTTACATCCTCCTCGTTGACCTTTCTGCTTACAAAATACATCCTTCTTTTTCAGGATACAATATTTATTTACCAAGTAAAAAAAGCTCCCTAACGGGAGCTTTCAACTAGAGACATTCGTATTCTATACGGTCAAATGCAGGCTGCCTACGGCATAAAACAACTTTGTTTCTGTAGATTTTTTTCAGCTTTCGACAACGGAAATGGAGCATCAAGACAGAAGCACCACAACCTAAAACAACAAAGAATACAAGCCAGAAAAAACCGACTAGCATCTCCCAACTGCTGAAAAGCCTCCCGTCTCTCACACCCCATAAAATCAATATACCGGATAAAAGAACGAGCAAAATCGCAGACAACACCCAATAAATCACCTTGCCGGACATCTTTCTAGCTGTCAAAAATGCACTGGCTACTTCTTGATTGGGGGTAAAAACAACCGTTCCATCAGGTAACTTATTGACAACGATATAACCGCTTTTTTGCGGAAAATACAAACAAAAATCCTCAAATAATTCTTTTGAACTCATAACTAATATAATTTAAAAATAATTATTTTTCAAAGTCATCATACCAAAATGACACCTAAATACAACTGTTTTTTATTTCTGCGCAAAACAATATACTATTTCCGCAAAATTAATCATTATGTCTTACCTCAAAATTATTACCAATGAAACGAAAACAATTATTACTACAGATTGATGCCGTATTCGACATTCACAGCCAAGGAAGCATTGTAACAGAACGCGTTAAAATCGGAAAAATTAAAACCGGGGACTTGCTCAAAATTTCAGGAAACAATATTGAGCTAAGCACAAAATGCCTCAAATTGGAAAAATACTTGCACCAAATTACAGAAGCTGTTGCAGAAGAATATATCGGAATCACTTTGTCCGATGTTTCCAAATCGCAGATTAGCCGAGGTATGCAATTATCTTCCTATTAACTAATAAATGCCGGTGGCAATCCGGCGTTTATTTTTTTGGCATTCTCTGCAATAAAAAGATAGATATCCCCGAGTAACCCCGTGGTTCTATGTAGCTGCAACCCTAACTATTTGACCACGCCTGTTGGCCTGGAACGGTATCTGACGACACCTTTGCATTCCCCCCCCAAATAAACTCGGGATTTTCTGTAAAAAACACAATAAACAAAATATCACCCCAAGGGTGATATTTTGTTTTATGGTCGGAATAACTGGACTGACGTCGCTTTGCTCCGCCGCTTCGTCGTTGTTCGAGCCTCCAGCCCTCACCGGCATACTCTCGTCTGCCCCGCCTCCTTGTCGAACCAGCGACCTCGCTGGTTCGAACTCATATCTTCTCAATCTTTTAAAATAAAAATACCACCCTAAAGGTGGCATTTTTATTTTAATGGTCGGAGTGACTGGACTCGAACCAGCGACCTCTACGTCCCGAACGTAGCGTTCTACCAGGCTGAACTACACTCCGTTATCTTGACCAGCCTATCTTTATCACAAAAAATAAAATTAACAAGTCTTTTTTATAAAAATAAATTACAAAAATAAAAAATTTTTTTACAAAAAAACAAAAATAATTATTTAAAGACTACATTTTTATGAAAAAACAAATACATATATAAAATAAAAAAATATTAAACAAAAATTGACAAATAAAAAATTTGTGCTATATTAACGTTAACCTTTTGTTAATAACTTTTATAAATAGAGAGATATCATGAAAAAGTTACTTGTTTTGACTGCTTTAATGTTTGTGTCCGCTTGTGCTTCTGGTCCTATTTACCGCAGCAACACCCAAGCTGATTATAGCCATTATAACTGCACCGGCCGTCGCCCCTGCAGAGCTGTTGCACCCAAGCAGATTGTCAGACAAGCTACCCCGCAACCGATTATGGTTTACGAAGCTCCCAGACCTGTTGTAACGCCGTGCAATGCCGTTGTCAACAACCCGGTTCAAATGGTGGCTCAACCTTGCAACGGCTGCGCCCCGTCAGTTAAAATCGTTAAAGAACCGGTAGAAATTGTTTACAAAAAAACCACGACCACTACAGTTTACGAACCTAAAACAACAACTGACGTTACATATGAAAAGGAAGCTATTGTCACCAAAACCATAGTAACAACCCAAACTCAGGAAACCGTTCCGACGCAGGTTCAAGCTGAAATGCCGAAAGTAGAAACAATTTCTTATACTATCGATTCGACAACGACAGAAAATACCGCACCTGTAATGCCTGCCGAAGAAATTAAATAATTTTTCTCTAAACTTCTTATACACCCCGCTGAAAAGCGGGGTTTTTATTATCCCCTACTCAAAAGCAAAATTAGAACTATATATAATTCCATATCACCCCCAAACAAAAGGAATCGATTATGGAATGGAAACAATCACACAAAATATTTTTCGCGGTTACTGTTGTTTTTTTAATTCTAGCACTTAGCTTATTTAACTGATAATAAGGAGATAAAATCATGAAATGGTGGCACTGGATAGTCGTTTTGGTATTTATTTTTGCTGTAGGCATCTCAATTTTCTTCTAAAGCAAATAATTTTACGATTTAGGTATTGACAACATCGATGAAAAGGCGTATCTATACGCTGTCTTAGCGATATACATATCGCGGGGTGGAGCAGCCCGGTAGCTCGTCAGGCTCATAACCTGAAGGTC
>CANDEX010000097.1 GCA_947383875.1 uncultured Azospirillum sp.
TGGCGGTCATTTCGAACAACAGTTCGGTGTTGTCATCTTCCCAAGGGAAATCCGGCGTCATATTATAAGTCGGAATCGGGAAAGTGAACGGACGACCTTTAATATCGCCACGCATCATGACTGTCATATAAGCTTTGTTAATCATGTGCATTTCTTCTTTAAGGTCGCCATAGGTAAACGGCTGCTCAACACCGGCAATTAACGGATGTTTGTCACGCAGGTCTTCCGGACATACCCAGTCAAAGGTAAAGTTGGTAAACGGAGTCTGAGAACCCCAGCGAGAAGGAACGTTCAGGTTATAAATTAATTCCTGAATAGACTGCTCAACCTGTTCATAGGACAGCTTGTCCGCACGAACATAAGGAGCCAAATAAGTATCGACAGATGAAAAAGCTTGAGCTCCGGCCCATTCGTTTTGGAGAGTTCCCATAAAGTTTACCATCTGGCCGACGGCTGCGGACAAGTGTTTAGCCGGACCGGCTTCAGTTTTTCCGGGAACGCCGTTAAAGCCTTCATGCAACAGATTTTTCAAAGACCAACCGGCACAATAAGCAGCTAACATATCCAAATCATGAATATGGATATCGCCGTTACGATGCGCTTCACCGACTTCTGCCGGATAAACATGGCTTAACCAATAGTTAGCGGTTACTTTACCGGAAACGTTCAAAATCAAACCACCGTTGGAATAACCTTGGTTGGCGTTGGCATTAACACGCCAATCTAATTTTTCCAGATATTCGTTGATAGAGCTTTCGACATCAACCATTACTTTTTTATCGCCGCGAGTACGATTGCGTTGGTCGCGGTATAAGATATAAGCTTTAGCCGTTGCAAAATAGTTGGCAGAAATCAACACCTGCTCAACAACATCCTGAATATGTTCAATATCCGGCAGAGATTCTGCAAATTTATGTTTAAGAACCTTCAGCACCTGACTGGTCAGCAACCAGCTTTCAGATTCGCCGAATTCACCGGTCGATTCTCCGGCTTTTTTAATTGCGTTATAAATTTTATTGCTGTCAAACGGTGCCAAAGTGCCATCGCGTTTGGTAACTGAATCAATCGCGATATTCTCGTTGGCGATTGTGCTGTGGTAGGTATTCTCGGACATCTCTATTCAACTATTCCCTAAATGTGGTGTTTACGTTACATTTTGTGTCTCAACTGACATTTACATACCATATATAGTTTAACAAAGATTTAAACCACTCAATATATTGTATGCACAATTATTTTTTTGGTGACATGCAAATCAGTTTTTCTGCTCCTATATTGAAGTAGAGAATCAGGATAAACAATAGCAAAAAAGGAACTTTTGGGGCTTGACAGAGCTATCTCTTTATAAATCAAATAAAAAATATTTTTAGGTGAGTGGATAAGTTTGTTAATATTTATTTTATCATTAAAAATCAATCAGTTAACACACAACCTCATCCACAGCATTTTCCACATCAAAAAACAAAAACAACTGTTTCTTTGCCGACTCGAAGAATCGTCCACATGATTTCTTTTTTTTCGAGTGCAAAAAAAACGAATCCTGTTTTATCAGAATTCGTTTTCAAGTCCCCTAACCACAAGATATTGTGGTCTTGATGATTTTAGAACTGCCCCGGAGCGCGAATCTCAACCTCCTCTCCGACAGCATCTTCATCAACATAAGTATCTTTACAAGCTGAACCGATGCAACGCTTCAACACTGTCGCTTTGCGGCCATCCGTCAACCCGTCAACGCGGAGTGCCGGAACAAAAACCTCTTTAATCTTCAGCTTAAAAGTCAGGTAACCGACATTGCCTTTCTCGTCCGTCACATATAACTTAATGTTATATTCCCCGACATTGGACGGCATGGCTATTCCCTCAAAACGATGATTTTCTTCATCATATTTCAACCATTTCGGCAACGGTGAATTATCCGCCAAACCGGCTTTGGAGGTAATCTTTCCGGTCAAATCCATTTTATTAAACACTTCTTCCGGTACATCAATTTTTATCCGTTGTCCGGTTTCAACTTCATAGTCCGGAATCAAAGAACTCATATTCACCGGCGGCCGCTTAGAGGGAACATCAATCAAATGAGGACGCTTATCGGGAATAAATTCGCCTTTACGCCATTCTTCCAGAGTCTTACGCAAAGCTATCGCAATCTTAGAAGGCTTGTCGTTCAATAAATTATAGGGAATCGCATCGAGCCCTACCGTCGCATATAAATTGCCCAAAGCATCCTGCACTTCGGCATAAGCCAGAAAAGCCTGAGCCTCATCATCAACAGCACGAGCCGATTCCAGTATGCTTTTCGCATCACGGCTGCCGTCTTTAATCGTGATATCTTCTGCAATATTTTCTGAGGTGTCGGCAATTTCCATGTTAATTTGGTAATCTTCCACGGCAGAGGTATATCGCGCCCAAGCGACGTAGACCTGGCTGATAATCAGATTGGTCATACGTTGTCGACGCAAGTCATTCAGCTCACTGATTTTAGGATTACGAACATCCTCAATAATCGTCATCCCGACCTGCTGCGCCTGCTTAGACCACAAGCGATTATAGTAGTTGGGATCATTTTTATATTTATTCAACTCAGGTTCTTTGAAGCCTTTGACAACAATCTTTAAGTCTTCAACATTGGTTGACAAATCATGCGCCCGCATTTCGGGACGATTGGTCAACGCCAACCATTCTAACTGCGCCAACTCATTTTTCATGGCAGGAAGCTCAAAGTTACCGTATTCAGAACCGACCAGTTTGAATTCTGTTGACGGGTGAAATCCCATCAATGCAGCCAGCCTGGTTTGTGCTGTTTCCATTTTACGGCGCAATTCGGCAGCTTTTTTAACGGCTTCCATATAATCGCGCTTACGCTGCAATTCTTCTGTCGTCAAATATTGCCCCTGCTCGGCCAATTCTTTGGCTTTGACGTTCATTTCATCCACTTCAAGCGTCATATATTCCGTCATTTCATCCAAAGTCGGAATTAATTTTTGAGCGGCCAAAGTCTGCCAATACAAACTGCGGGTTTCCTGCAAAATATTATGAATGACTTTCCGGCTTTGTTCAGTGGCAACACCGTTTTTATATGTCGGGTCAATGTTTTGATAATAAACGGTGGAAATATCCAGCACATTCCATGCAACTTTCAAATCCGGACTCATGCGGGTATTAAGCGGCGCATTGTCATAGCCGGCATGGCTTGCGATTTCACTCAGCTTATCTGTCGGAACTTTTCCGGCTTCTATCAGGCTCTGCTGATAAGAAACCAGACGGCGGGTGTAGTTATATTTCAGAGCCAGTGCCATAGCCATATACATATCTATCGGCTTTTCAATTTTCTGCGGCGTGCCGACATACATATTCTGCATATCAACATCCACTCTCACAGCTCTGTCCCAATCAGTGTAATATGCCGGAGGAACCCCGCCGCTGCTGACAGTTTCCGTATTCATACAGGATGTCAGCGCAACTGCCGTTCCAATTACCGACAATAAAAATTTCTTCATAACATAAACCCTTTATATACTTCTCTATGTTATTATCAATATATCAAGATTTCGAATCTGAACAGTATTTATTTGATTTTATTCCACTTTTATGTATAAAATACATGGTGAGACTTAACTTGAGGTTAAATTTTCAAGATGTTAGAAATTTTTAATACGGTCTTTAAATATAAGGAAAAGCAAAGCCCTGACAAGCTCGGTTTTTATCCTGAGCGCGTGCACGTCAATGCCATGCCGGAGCGACGCTATCTCTGGACCTCAAGAATTCTGGTTATTCTCGCCTGTTTAAGCATTTGCATCAACATGATGCTCGCCGCAACAATTTATTTGCTTTTACCGCAGCGCACCGTTCATCCTAAGTTATTTCAAATTAATAAATATTTCAGTATGCTGGAGCAAGTTCAACCTGCGGAAATTTCTTTTCCGGTTTCGGACTTAATTACAGAACAGCATATTACCGAATATATCATGCTGCGCTATCTGGTAAGCTCCGATTATGATGAACTGGTGACACGCTGGGGACCGGGGTCCACTGTTTATTGGTATTCGGCTCCGGCAGTATTCCGTGAGTTTAATGAAAATGATGTGGCTTTCAGCATTATGCAGTTCCGACAGAATTCTTTGCAGCGCGATGTCGAAATTGACTGGATTAGACCTGCCGCCTTGGGCTTATGGCAAGTGCAATTCCGTACGCTTGATTTTATGCCCGGAGCAGAAAAACCGACCACCAATATCTGGCGCGCAACCATGCGGGTTACCTATGTTCGTATTCCTTTTGCCAAGCGCGAAGATGCTATTGCTAATCCTTTTGGTTTTATCGTACAAAACTTCTCGTTGGCTTATCACGGTTCATCCGAATCTTCCGCTCACTATTTGGAACGCATCAAGCAACAAACTCAAGATGCTTACAAACGTTACAACTCTCCCAGACGTGATTAACCAAGCATTGGGAGCGAGAGTTGTGCCCGCGGCAAAGAGGACAGGTACGCCCGGACGTTGGGTATGATGGCGGCGTCTGAGGCAAGACGCCGGGCGCGAGGGTTGCTCCGGATATTTAGAGGGCGACAAAGAAAGGATGGTATTTTTCAAACACCTCTTGCTTTTGCGGGGGATTTTTTCATTGCAAATTAACTATTTTCCCTTACAATCATTCTCGCAGTCCGGAGACGGATTGTGGAGTATGACAACTCCTGAAAGAAATAGAACGACTCCTTTTGAGGGGAGCCGGGGAGATAAGGCTATGCGCGAATAACCCG
>CANDEX010000098.1 GCA_947383875.1 uncultured Azospirillum sp.
CGACGGCAAATCAGTTTGAGCAGCACGTGGTTAATCTTAATTCCGGGGCATGGTGTCGCTTTACAAATATTCGCGCATTTTGCTGGGGGATGTTTCAAGGCAGGGTGTTTTTTGGGTCAGACAAAGCGGTGTTTTTGTTTGATGAAGGTTATTCTGATAACGGAAATCATATTCTGGGGGAGGTTCAGCAGGCTTTTAGTTCGCTGGGTACGCCCAATCTTAAAAAAATCCAGCTGCTTAATCCGCGGACAAAATCGTCAACGCAATATGCTTTGGTGATTTATACCAATATGGACTTTGAAGAGCGTAAAGTCGGATATCGCGAGAATATCGGTTCAACCGGTATGACTAAATGGGATGTGGCGGTGTGGAGCAGCTTAGCCAATCCTATCGGGACAAAGTGGGCAACTTTGCGCGGGAAAATCCGCAGTCAATGGATTGCCAATGCAGCGACAGGTTTTAAAGCAAGTATTGTTTTTAAGACCAAAACCCGAGGAAACCTGATTGAATGGTATGACACGGGAATTCGATACGAACAAGGGCAGAACATCATTTAAGTAAATTAAATGATGTTTTTTTTATATGGAGGGACAATGTTACGAGGTAAGTTGGGGTTGTTTGGCAGTAAAGCCAGTGGAAAAATGAATCTGGGAACTGCGATGGCTCTTAATACGTTGAACGGGATTGATACCAGCGATTATGATGCGGTGAACAGTAATTTTCAGGATATTGCCAAAGCGTTGAGCGAGAATAGCAATCTGGGAAACTGGACCTGGTCTGTTGACGGGTCGGATGAAGCCAGACAGCGTGCTGAAGCCGCGGCTTTTCAATCTTATCTGGATAAGACAGAGCCGGTTTATAAGCAGCAAACTAATGATTTGCAGACGAGATTAGTTAATCAAGGGCTAACACCGGGGAGTGAGGCCTATCAGCGGGCAATGACGGATTTGCAAAATAATCAGAATGATGCAACCAATCAGGCGGCTTATAATGCGACTTTAGCCGGGCAGAACGCGTTTACACAATCGTTGGGCGATCAGATAAATGCCGGGAATTTTGGCAATCAAGCGCAAGTAGGGGCGGTTAATCAGGCTTGGAATCTGTTGTCTAATTCAATGAGTGGTTATGATAAGAATATGGCCATGGCTAATTTGCTGACCGGATGGGATAACCAGCGACAAACGGCTAATCAGGCTAACGCTGCGGCTAATCAGCAAAATATGAATAATTTACTGCAAGCAGGCGCTATGTTGGCGATGTTTTCCGATGCGAGGCTGAAAGAAAATATTCGGCGCGTTGGCTGGTTGGATAACGGGCTGCCGGTTTATTGCTATACTTTTAAAAATGACAATCGTCCGCAAATCGGGCTTTTGGCGCAAGAAGTGCAAAAGGTTAAGCCGGAGGCGGTGAGCGAAACGGCTGACGGGTATTTGACGGTGAGATATGATTTGGCAACGGAGGCTTAAATAATGCGGATGAAACAATTTAACAGAGACCAAGCGATTGTTAACACAATGAATCAGTTTACGCCGCAAGCGGTGTCAGGCGTGGATTGGGCAAAGGCTTTGGAAACCTATAATTCCGCCAGCAGGCAGGCACAGGAAGACAAGCACCGGCAGGAATTGGCTGCCGCTTTAGAGGGTGGAGATCAGAGCAAGATTACTGGGGCAATGGCTAATTATAATCCGATGGCGGCGGCGCAGATGATGCTTCAAGAAAAAAATCGAACTGCTGACAGGGATTGGGAGCGTGAGAAGCTTAGTTTGCAAAATCAATATGCATTGAAGTTGTTTAAGGATAGAAGAGAATTAGCACAGCAGTTTCAAAAACCAGCGCTTTCTGAATTTGACAAAGTTTTGCAACGAGAACAAGCGAAGAATTATGCCGCTGAATTGGAGAATCAAAGAAACTTAAAGTCTGTGATGCCTAAAATTGAGAATGATGTTGACCGGCTTATGGAGTTGGCCGGAACAGCAACATCTACAGGAATAGGAAAAGGTTTAGATTGGGTAGCATCACAGTTTGGTAAAGGAACAGAAGGGGCTGTTGCGCGAGCAGAAATGGAAAATATTGTTGAGAATAATGTTTTGCCGCAATTAAGAACATTGTTAGGTGCGCAATTCACGGAAAAAGAGGGAGAAAAAGTTAAACAGACGATTATGGATCCTAACCGGACACCGGCAGAGCGTAGAGTTCAGTTGAAAAATTTTCTTAATTCAAAATATGATGCTTTACGGCAAAGTAATCAAAAATTGCAATTATTTGGCGGGAATAGTCAAAATAATGATCCATTGGGGATTTTGTAGGAGGGGATTATGAATATTGCAGAAATCAGACAGAAATATCCGCAATATAATGATTTGAGCGATGAACAATTGGCTAAAGGCTTGCATCAAAAATATTATGCCAATATGTCTTTTGACGATTTTTCGCAGAGGATTGGGTTGTCTAAAATGCCACAGATTACGGATGAGCAGCGAGAAGTTATTCAGGCTAGAAATAAAGCTTATGAAGATAAACAGGCTTCTCATTTGACGCAAAACCCTTTAATACGGGGAGCTGTTGCTTTAGGACAGGGAATTTTAAACGCTTCGTTAAATCCAGCGGGTTATGTTGCTAGAAAAATAGGGATTGATACCAAACCATTGCAGGCGGAAAATGCAGCCGAGAGAACTTTAGAAAAAGTAGGGGAATATGGCTTCAATGCGGCCGTTTTTTCTCCTGTCGGTAATTATCTGAAAGCTGCGGGCTTGCTTGGTAAAGGGCAAAGATTAGCCAGTAAAGCAGCGAGAGCGGTTTTGGCCCCGGGGAAAGGAGCCATTCCGGCGGCGGCTTCTGGTGGTGCATTGGAGGGAGTTGTGGATCCGGAAAGTACAACTGGAAAAATTGCGGCAAATGTCGTCGGCGGTATGTTGGGCGGCGCAGCCGCAAATATTAGTAAAAGTACTTATCAGACCTTAAAAGGCGGTTTGGAAAATATTGCCGGCAATAAAAATGCAGCTCGGATTGTTCACCGTGCTGCAAAGTTTGACGATGAGGTTGCGGAAAAGGTGTTGGCGGATATGTCTGATGCTGCCGCGGGGATTAATTCCCGAACAGCTGCCCAAATTGAAAGGAATTTAGGCAAGCCGAATTTAGATACAAAGAAAGGTATTGACGAAGCAAATAAAATTTATGGGAATTATATTTCTGATAATTTAAACAAAAGGACTGGATATGTAAAACAGCCGCGGAGTTTTAATGAATTTCAACAAGATGCATATGAAGATGCCTTAAAAGAAGGATTGAGGAAAGCGCCAAAGGGAGCTAAAGAATTTGGACTAGCTCATATAAACGAAGCAAAGAAAATTCTTAATGACAAAATTGCAAACTCATATACGGTTAAAGGATTAGAGGTAATTCCTACCACAGATACGGCTTTGTTGACTGAAGTTAAAAAAACAGTGGATAAAATGTTGCAGGGTGCTGGAATTAAACCATATGACGATCTTGCCAGGCAAGCAAAAGATATAGATTATTTTTATAGGCTTGGCAAAGAATATAAGCCAAGTAATATAAAATATTCAAATATAAATTTTCGCAAGCCTGCCAATGCTGCAGGAAATGAGTTAGAGTTTAATCGCTATATAGATAGGAAAAAAGCGTTTAAATCTGGATTGTCTGAAAATATTTTATATAATTCGACGCCGCAGCAGAATTTATCCAGAGAAGCGAAGAAGTATCAAAATATTTTAAGCGAGCATCTTTATGGAGATTCTCATAAGAAATTTTTGGAAGGAATTACTAAAAATGAGATAGATTATAATCGTTTGGCCAAGATAGGGAACTCAGCTGAAAATCATTTGGCAGTTCCGGAGGGAACGCGATTCTTCGGACGTGAACAGTTCGAAAGTAAAGGGGCTGGTGTTGGTGCCGCTTTGGATTATGCTTTGGGGCGATTAAATAGCGGATATTATAAAAAAGCCGCACAACAGCTCTTAAACAGTAAAGGTGAGAATGTTAATGTTTTAACCAGCCCTGTTTATCAACAAATTCTGCGAAATATTTTGACTGGAAGTGTTAAAGGGGCAGGTAGTAATATCAGAATAATGTCGTTACGGGATGTTGTGAAAAAATTGGGAGATAACGATGAATCTGCTAAAAAGTAAAAATGAAGCTTTAGCTGAATTGTTGATGCAAGAAGGTGCTTTAACCGGACATGAAATTGCAGATCGTACAAGAAAACAATCTATTTTTGACCCTGCGGTTTTTTGGGAAACCTATAAAAATTTTAATCATTATAGACCATTGAGATTAAATGATAAGTATAAACATGCTATGATGAATTGTTTAGCTTCCCAACGAGGTACAGGCGCTTTGCTGGGGATAGATATTTTATCTAGACTTAAAGAAAAATTTGATGTACTATCAGGAAATAACACGCAGAAAGAAAGCGATGAGGATATGAAAGCCAATGAAATTGGCCGCTTTTTAGGGTATAAATATCCTGAAGGAAATTGTGATGAAATGGTTCGAAAATATATTCGAAAAAAGTAATATCAAACAGTTTTTGACATATAAATATTGTTGGAAAATCTTGTTAAGCCTTTTTTTGCTTTGGTTTGTACCAATGTGGATGATGCTTTGCTTTATCATCATGGCAGAATAATCATAGCTCCGGTTGACTCTTTTATTTGCGGATGTTAATATGTTTCATCTTTTGTTTTGACTGAGAG
>CANDEX010000099.1 GCA_947383875.1 uncultured Azospirillum sp.
GAAAGTGTCCTCACGTACGTCTATGTACGCTCCGGTACTTTCGCCTTTAATTCTTACTATTTGCCTCATATAATCTCCTCTTAATATTTACATATGCTAAAATTTTTATCCTCGCTAGAAATCACTCTATTCCTTTCATGTAATAACTTTTGTCGGTGTTCTCAAAAATAGCGGCGCAGAATTGCCTCTATGTCGGATAGACGAAGTAAAATTAGGGGTTAAATCAGGCTTGTTTATGCCTATTTTTTGTGATATAATAAACTTAGTTTATATATTTTTTTATGAGATTTTGTTTTGGGAGTTTTGATTTTTTAGCGTAAGGTTTTTGAGAGTTTGATTCAGTTCGAGTTTTTGATTACCGAGAAGTTTTAAGATTGATTTTCCTTTATTATTAATAACTTTAAAAAATTTTTTTTATATGGCAACAATATTAGCTATATTTTTCATGGGTCTCGTTGCGGTTGGAGTATGGGCATACATCTGTAATGGTATTGGTTCTATTGGAGCTTTGATAGAAGACATTATTGGATATGCACTTCTTGGTGGTTTCATCTTCTGGTGTTTCTCAACATTCTTTACCAACAACGCATGGTATGATTTTACTATCGCATGGTGGGGAATCATTCTTGGTGGCCTTTATGGTTTGTATTTGGCCTATCAGGAAAATAAATATCTTATTTAATCCTGACAAACAAATATAAAAAGCTGTCTCTTCGGGGGCGGCTTTTTTCTTTGGGGCGGGGATGAAATCAGTTATAGGGCTATTATATCCTAAAGCAGTAAAAATTTGCGTAAGGGAGGCCTTGTTATGGAACTGTATTTATTTTTGGCTTTGATTCTGATTTATTTGATGACAGCGTTTATGGTGAAGAAAGTTATTTTGCATAAAATATGGACTTTAGCTTTTATTGTCACTTTTGCCATTACTGCAATTTCAATCGCCTTTATCCGTGTGAGCGGTCAGGATGTTATGATGTCGGCCAGTGAGTTAAACTGGTATTATTTGTTGTATCTGTTTGGTTCTTTATCTGTGGTATTAGGTATTATCAATGTCTGGATGTATCGCCGCGGTGTTTGGAAAATCCTGTCGGCTTCAGACAAAGAAAATAACATTGATGATGATGACGATGATGAGCTTTAATTAAGAGCTTTGTTTCAGGCAGAAACAGATTTCTTTACCTCTGATGGGAATCAGATAACGGTTTTTGCCGTAAGATAAGAATTTTTTCCGGGCATTGAGCAGACGGCAAGTTTGTTTGATGTCCGGTGTTTCTATCATTTTTTCCGTCGGAGAGAGTGTCAGTTTGAGATAAGGTTGTTTGTCGATGAATTGTTTAAATTGTTCTTCATCCAGCCAGCTGGGGGCTCCGACTAAATCTTGGTACAGAGATATCGGCAGCGTTGTTTGTGGTAGTTCATTGGGGTGCAGTCCGGTTAAAAACAGCAGGTTTTCTTCTGCTTCTTCCTGATTGTCGCTGGCGTGGATATAATTTCCCTCTAAAATTTGGCGGTATTTGGCTTTGGCCATTACCATATTCAAGTTCTTTTTTTCATGGAAATTAGGGGAGGGGTCATTTACACAAATTACTAGAAAGCTTTCGGTGCCGCAGAGTTTTTTCTTGCGCATGGCATTAGGCAGTTTTTTGCCGTAGAAACGCGATAGGTTGCGATTGAATTCGCCCGAACTCCATGTTATTTCGAAAATTTGTCTGATGTCAAACTGTTGGCGGATATCTGCCAAGATATTTTCTTCCTTATGGCGGCCGTTGGCCCAGAGAATAAACAAGTTAAAATCGTTTGACATCATATTCCTCTGATTTTATGATAACTAAAATTAATGTCAGAATATTACTGTCCGGAAAAGATTTAGGCAAGTATATTTTCTTGTGACGGTTTTTATGCGGAAAACAGCATGATTAGAGTGAATAATATACAGGCTAATCTGAATGTCGGTTTGGATGGCTTGAAAGAAATTGTGTCAATGGCTACCGGACTTGATACCGAATATATCAAAAGCCTTAAAATAGCAAAGAAATCAGTTGATGCGCGCAATAAAAGCAATGTGCATTTTGTGTATTCTTTGGATATGGAAGTCTGGGGGGATGAGGATTATATTGCCTCAATTTTAGCGTGGAAGCAGATTGAGGTTATTAAAGACAGGCCTTTTTTACAAATTGAACGCAGACCGGAACCTAGGTTACGGCCATTGGTGGTCGGCTGCGGCCCTGCCGGGATGTTTGCTGCTTTGGCTTTGGCGGAAGCCGGACAAAAACCGATAGTTATTGAGCGAGGTAAAGCAGTTACGGAACGACAGAAGGATGTTTGCTCCTTTTGGGATACCGGAAGGTTGAATCCTGCTTCCAATGTGCAGTTCGGAGAAGGTGGTGCCGGGACTTTTTCTGACGGTAAACTTATGACCGGGATTAAGAAGGATAAGTTTACGGCCAAAGTATTGCATGAGCTTGCGGCAGCCGGTGCTCCGGAGGAAATTTTGTATTTGGCTAAACCGCATATCGGAACAGACAAACTGGTGACTGTCGTTCAGAATATTCGTCGGAAAATTACGGATTTGGGCGGAGAATATCGTTTTGAAGAACAGCTTATTGGTTTGGATGTTAAAAATGATTGTTTGCAGGCGGCAAAAATCCAAAAAGCAGATGGTTCGGTTTATGAATTGCCGGTTGACAAGTTAATTTTGGCAGTAGGGCATAGTGCGCGCGATACATTTGAAATGTTGTATGATGCCGGTGTGGCAATGGAACAAAAACCGTTTTCCATCGGGGTGCGGATTGAGCATTTGCAGAGCATGATAGATACCGCTCAATATGGGCGTTATGCGGGGCGGCCGGAGTTGGGTGCGGCTGATTATAAGCTGGCGGTGCATTTGCCAAACGGTCGCTCGGCTTATACTTTCTGTATGTGTCCGGGAGGAGAGGTTGTGGCCGCTGCTTCAGAAAGCGGACGGGTGGTTACTAATGGCATGAGTGAATTTGCTCGGGCAAAAAATAATGCCAATGCTGCTTTATTGGTGGGAGTTAATCCTGACGATTTTGGCGGTGAGCACCCACTGCAAGGAATGTTTTGGCAGAGAGAGTTGGAAGCCAAGGCTTTTGAGTTGGGAGGGGAAAATTATTTTGCTCCGGCGCAGCGTGTTGGGGACTTTTTAGCCTGTCGTCCTTCGACTAAAGCCGGAGAGATAATGCCTTCTTATCGTCCCGGTGTCACTTGGACAGATTTGTCGTTGCTGTTTCCTGATTTTATTACTGAGACATTACAGTTGGCTTTGACTGAAATGAATAACAAACTCAAAGGATTTTCTCATTCCGATGCGGTGTTAACAGCTATAGAAACCCGCTCGTCATCGCCCATCAGAATTTTGCGTGATGAAACATATCAAAGCAATGTTCGCGGTCTTTATCCTTGCGGAGAAGGTGCTGGATATGCGGGGGGGATTGTGTCGTCAGCCGTTGACGGACTTCGGGTTTGTATAACGGAGAATTAGAGCAATGATGAGTTTAGTATCTGACTTTCAAGCCGGTTAATTCATCGATTAATGTTTGTTTTTATTCATATGTTGGTTTTTTATAGTGGACATATCGGATAATCCGTTTGCCTTTCATCAGGGGGATGTTATCATTCGCTTTAATGATTAATAGACTTAAGGAATAGTCATGAAAGTTGCGATTATTGGAACCGGATATGTCGGGTTGCCGACGGGTATCGGGCTCAGTGAGCTTGGTAATCAAGTGGTTTGTATTGATAAGATTGAAGAAAAAATTGTTTCTTTACAAAATGGTATTGCCACCATTTATGAAGACGGAATGGAGGAATTGTTTCAGAAAAATCTGGCAGCCGGGCGTTTGAGTTTTACGACAGATATGAAAACCGGTGTGGCCGGAGCCGATGTGGTTATGATTGCAGTGGGAACACCTCCGCATCCGGTAACTAAAGAAGCTGATCTTAAATATATTTATGCCGCGGCGGAAGAATTGGCTCAGTATCTTGACGGTTATACAGTGGTGGCGACAAAGTCAACGGTTCCGGTGGGCACAGGAGATGAAGTGGAAGCAATTATTCGTCGGGTTAATCCTCAGGCTGATTGTGATGTGGTTTCGTTGCCCGAGTTTTTGCGTGAGGGATTTGCTGTTCATGATTTTTTTAATCCGGACCGGATTGTTATCGGGGCTAATACAGAAAAAGCTAAGCAGCTTTTGTTGGACTTATATCGCCCCTTTGACGGTAAGACTAAGTTTTTATTGGTCAACCGTAAGTCATCCGAAACGATTAAATATGCTTCTAATTCCTTTCTAGCGATGAAGATTCATTATATTAATGAAATGTCTGATTTTTGTGAAAAGACCGGTGCGGATATTCGTGAAGTGGCACAAGGGATGGGCTTGGATAGCCGTATTGGCAATAAATTCTTAAATCCGGGGCCGGGATATGGCGGTTCTTGTTTTCCCAAAGATACCAATGCAATGGCGCAGATGGGGAAAAAATATGGCGCGCGGTTGTCTTTGATTGAAACAACCATTGCTCAAAATGATGAACGCAAAGCACAGATGGCTCAGCGAGTGACTGAAATGACCGGCGGTCAGACTGATGTGCGAATTGCTGTCTTGGGTTTGGCATTTAAAGGCGGTACGGATGATTGTAGATCGGAAGAGCGTCGTGTAGGGAAAGAGTGTCTACGACAGTGTAG
>CANDEX010000100.1 GCA_947383875.1 uncultured Azospirillum sp.
GAGATTGACCTTAGTGACTGGAGTTCAGACGTGTGCTCTTCCGATCTGTTAAATTGCTGGAAGGTGCTTTTGCTTTTTGCATTATGCATAAGGATGAACCGGATAAAATTATTGCCATCCGTAAAAACGCCCCTTTGATTATCGGCCTGGGAGAAAACGAAAATTATATTGCCAGTGATATTCCTGCAATTATCGGCAAGGTCAAGAATATTATTCACCTCAATGACTGCGAACTTGCTATTGTGGAGAAGACAAAAGTTACCGTCAAGAATCTGAGCGGGCAAATTCTTCATAAAGAAATTGAAGCTATCGGGTTTAACCCTGAAGTTATCAGCAAAAAAGGTTATAAACATTTTATGCTTAAAGAAATCAATGAACAACCGGCCATTATTCGCAGCATGGCACAGGCACATTTACCCGAATCCGCCCTGCCGGTAAACTGGGGAAATTACGGTTGTACTCTTCAATTAAACAAAATCAATAACATCAGCATTATCGCCTGCGGTACATCATTACATGCTGCAATGTATGCCAAAACTCTTTGGGAGGAATGGTTGCAAATTCCTGTTCATGTAGAGGCGGCCAGCGAATATATTTATCGTGCCAATATCACTAATGCCAATTCTCTGGTTATCGGAATTTCTCAGTCCGGCGAAACAGCAGATACCATTACCGCCGTTAAACAAGCAAAAGACAAAGGTGCTCAGGTTTTGATATTGACCAACCGAGAAGACTCAAGCATTGTTCGCTATGCCGACTGCACCGTTCCGCTCAAAGCTGGAATCGAAGTCAGTGTGGCGGCAACAAAGTCTTACACGGCTCAACTGGCGGCCTTATATTGGATAGGATTATATTTCGCCGAACAAAATAAATCTCTTTCGGAAGCAATGTTGACGGCTTTGAAACAAGATTTATTGGAACTTCCGGCAAAAATGGAAGAAATTCTCAGCAACCAGCAACAGGTTCAATCTTTGGCTCTCACTCTGAAAGAATATAAAAATATGGTCTATATCGGACGCGGAATTAACTTAACCTGCGCGTTGGAAGGTGCGTTGAAGTTGAAAGAAATCAGCTACATTAATGCCAATGGTTATGCTGCCGGAGAACTCAAACACGGACCGATTGCTTTATTGGATGAACAGATGCCGGTAATGGCGGTTCTCGGACCGGGTGTTACCTTTGCCAAAATGATTTCTAATTGTGAAGAGGCCAAAGCCAGAAACGCCTTGGTTGCCGCAGTCATTTCCGAAAAGGCGGCAGTCAAAGACAATTTCTTTGATAAAACATTGACGGTTCCCGAAACGAATGAAACAACATTTCCGCTATTGGCCAATATTCAGTTGCAACTGCTGGCCTATTATGCGGCCGATGCTCTCGGACGAGAAGTTGACCAACCGCGAAATCTTGCAAAATCTGTTACGGTTGAATAAACAGCAAAAAAAGGCCCCTATTTAGGAGCCTTTTTCTTTTCTTCATCTTTGGCGTAAACAGCCAAGTCTTGAAACCGTTTGGTGACACCGGCCCAGAATCCGGTTTTCTCCTCACATGTTTGTGTCTGTTCGTTCCATTTTCTACCGGATGATTCGCATTCCGCAATATGACGATTGGCATAAGTGTGGTAAGTATAAGCACCATAAGCAATGGCAAGAGCCAAAAGAACCATTTTAAATATGTTTTTGGCAACAAACCAAAACAGCCATAAAAAGACAATCCCCAGCATATAAAGCTTATTTACTGCAGGGTTGGTATGAAGCACATAGGCCTGAAAAGCAAAATATAAGAATGCTAAAAGTAAAATTGCCCCTATCGGTGACCGAAGCGCGGCAATGATTAACCGGCGGCTCCAGCTGGGTTTAACCGGTTCTAAAGTGTCTGAAATATTTTTTTCTTTAGTCATAGCTTTGAATTTCGTACCTTCTTAATATAAGTCATTTTATCTCGGATATAATCCTGTTGCTCTTTTGAGCGATCCGTTCGTTGCAGCTGTGTTTCAAGAATATCAAGAATCGCTGCCGCGAATTTATCCTCGTTGACAGCTATATGTGTCAAACGATAAACCGCAGCCCGATAAATCATATCATCAGCAACCTGAAGCTGCTCAGCTATTTGCTTATAGGGCGGCGTGAAAGTTTCTTTGCGGCCAGCATGAAGTGTTTCATAAGCCGTTTTTTGAATTTTACGGGCTATTTCTTCTGTAATTCCTTTATCCCGACCACTGCGGAAGAAGACATTTCCCGTTTTGCGGACAATGTTTTTAAGCTTGCCGATAATACCGAAATTTGTTTCTGTTTTTATCATATCTGCTCCTCTGCCATGCAATATAAATGTATTTTTCAGAAAAATCCAGATTTATTGTATAAGCAGGGTATTAAATTTCTCACCTTATACCAGCTCTCAAAACTAACAAAACTTCGCCTCTTGCGGTAAAACCAACCGGAGCAACGGTTGGTTTTATCCTCGAGCCCGCGACCGAGGTCGCGTTTTCAAGCTCGTCCTTCCAAGCCATTAAAAAAGCCCGCATAACGCGGGCTTTTTTAATGGCGGGAGTGACGGGGCTCGAACCCGCGACCTCCTGCGTGACAGGCAGGCGCTCTAACCAGCTGAGCTACACCCCCATGGGACGAGTTATCTTATAAACAACAAAAAACATAAAAGCAAGAACTTTTTTTATTTTTGTGCAAAATATTTTATAGACCTTTGTTTTATATACATACTTATACACATTAGAACTAGAAAAATCTTGGCGTTTCCTTTATAATAAAATATATTCCATTCAACGTTCGCGGTTTTTTATATCCGGACAAGGGTTAATTTGTGTGTGGTTAAACAAATGAATTTTCTGAAACAAAACATAAATGTTGATGGCAAGCTTGTCTCAGAGCTTTTGAAACTTAACATTAATCGTTTACGCTATGTCCGACTGGCGGTCAAACGCCGGGACAAGCATAAAGTCATTGCGCTTGGATATGCCGCGGCCATTACTGTCGCTTTCATCTTATCTCTCACCAACAATAACGATGTGAACGCATCCATCGCTCCGACTGACACAATTAACTATATTATGCTTGAAAATGCGCTGGATCGCAGTATTGAAGATGCTTCCGCGCCAACGATGTATCCCGAAAAATCTTTGGATAATATCAAGTCTCTTTATAATATGGTCAATGTCAAAGAAAAAACCATTGAAAAAGAATTGACTGTTTCCAAAGGCGATACCTTCATTTCTTTACTTTCCTCCTTAGGATTAGATTATAATCAGGCTCATTCTCTTTATACTAAGTTCCAAAAGGTTTATGACCCGGCCAATCTGCGCATCGGTCAGAAAATTTTAATTTCCACTACAGAAGATACGCAAACGCACGCCATGCTTTCGCTGGACAGCATTGTTATTGAACCTAAAACCGGGCAGCGTTACATTTTGGAGAGAAATGACCAAAATGAATATATTGCCAAGGCTGAAAAAGATGAATTGCTTGAAGAGGTGAACAGTGCTTCGGGAACAATTCAAGGTTCGCTGTCCGTTTCCATGCGCAAACAAGGCGTTCCGGGAAAAGTTGTTGCCTTATTCAGCAATATCTTCGGTCAATCTGTCGATTTTCGGCGTGATGTTCACAGCGGTGATAGATTTGAAGTTATTTATGAAAACCATATTACCCCCAGCGGCGAAGTCATTAAAACAGGAAATGTTTTGTATGCCGGACTGGTCTTGCGCAAGACTCGGATTGAACTCTATCGTTTTGCAGACAAGAACGGTAATGTGGACTATTATAATGAAAAAGGTTTGGCGATGAAACGTACATTGCATCGTAAACCGTTAGCTTTTCAGAAAGCCCGTATTTCTTCACCTTTCGGTAAAAGAAAACACCCTATTTTGAAGAGAACGATTGTTCACTGGGGGGTTGATTATGCGGCTCCAAGCGGCACTGCCATTTATGCTGGCGGCGATGGAGTGGTTCAAGTTGCCAAGTATAACGGCGGCTATGGTAATTATATAAAAATCCGTCATAATTCAGAATATTCAACAGCATACGGACATATGAAAGGCTTTGCCAAAGGTATTCATCCGGGGGTTCGGGTTAAGCAAGGGCAAGTTATCGGCTATGTCGGAAGTACCGGACGTTCAACAGGACCTCATCTGCACTATGAAGTGGTGCAAAACGGCAGACGCGTTAATCCATTGAAAATTAAAGCAGCTGCCGGAGAAAATCTATCCGGAAATAATTTGAAAAAATTCAAACAGCAAGTTGCTGAGCTCAGACAAACATATAAGACAATGTTTGCACAAAATGCTCCAGCGAAAGTAGCTGAAAAATAACAAAAAACCTCCGCAATGCGGAGGTTTTTATTTCTGCAGCACATACGACACTGCTT
The DNA here is from genome assembly GCA_947383875.1 of uncultured Azospirillum sp. The sequence continues at coordinate 4,372 of CANDEX010000100.1, forward strand.
TAAATAATAATTTTCTTAGATGTTTTATCATATTTAAATGCTTAGAAGGATAATCACCTATAAGCCCCTACGAGTGTGAAAATCAGGAAGCTTTAAATGTTCAACGCACATTTTAGCCAAAAATAAAAGCACTCTTTATTATAATTTGACACAACACAACAGGTATGATATTCTGTAATCAGGTTTTGAT
>CANDEX010000101.1 GCA_947383875.1 uncultured Azospirillum sp.
ATCACACATCTCCCTAGTAAAAAGATTAAAATTAAACGGACTAAAAAAACATCCTAACTTAATATTATTATATCTTTACTAAAAATGCATTAACATTTTTGTGAAACTTTTATGACACCATTTTTTTCGCATATAACAAAAAAAAGAGTTCTGATTTCTCAGAACTCTTTTATCCAGACGAAACAATGCCAGACTTTTATTAGAAGCCCATAGCTCCGCCACCCATTCCTCCGGGCATCGCAGCACCGCCGCAATGGCATTCTTCTTTGGGAGCTTCGGTAACCATCGCTTCGGTTGTAATTAACAAACCACCGACAGAAGCCGCATCCTGCAATGCTGTACGAACAACTTTAGCAGGATCAATAATACCGGCCTTAACCATATCAGTATATTCGCCGTTTTGAGCATTGAAACCATAGTTGGCATCTTCACTTTCCAACAATTTACCGGCAACAACCGCACCATCTAACCCGGCATTTTCAACAATCTGACGGATTGGGGCTTGAGTTGCTTTGCGGATAATTTCGATACCCACCTTCTGATCTTGATTTTCGGGTTTCAATTTTTCAAGAATTTTACCGGCATAAAGCAAAGCGACACCACCGCCGGCAACAACACCTTCTTTGACGGCTGCACGAGTAGCACTCAAAGCATCGTCAATGCGGTCTTTCTTTTCTTTAACTTCAACTTCAGAAGCACCGCCAACTTTCAGAACGGCTACACCACCGGAAATTTTAGCCAATCTTTCCTGCAATTTTTCACGATCATAATCAGAAGATGTTTCCTCAATTTCCTTACGAATCTGTGCAGCACGAGCAGCAATCAAATCTTTCTCACCGTTACCGTCAATAATAGTCGTATCATCTTTAGTAACTTCGATTCTCTTAGCCGAACCGAGCATATCCAGAGAAACATTCTCAATCTTCATACCCAGTTCTTCAGAAATCACCTGACCACCAGTCAAAATAGCAATATCCTGCAACATTGCTTTACGACGATCACCAAATCCCGGAGCCTTAACAGCACAAACTTTCAAACCACCACGAATACGATTGACAACCAAAGTAGCCAAAGCTTCGCCTTCAATATCCTCGGCAATGATTAACAAAGCGCGTCCGGACTGAACAATAGCCTCCAAAACCGGAATCAACGGCTGCAAATTAGAAATTTTCTGATCATACAACAGAATAAACGGATTTTCGAACTCGCAGTTCATTTTGTCAGGATTAGTAATGAAATACGGAGACAGATAACCACGATCAAACTGCATACCCTCAACCACATCCAATTCAGTATCCAGACCTTTGGCATCCTCTACGGTGATAACCCCTTCATTGCCGACTTTTTCCATCGCACGGGCAATATATTCGCCGATAGTACGGTCACCATTAGCAGAAATAGTACCGACTTGGGCAATTTCTTCAGATGTTTTAATATCTTTAGCGCGAGATTTAACATCGGCGACAACAGCTTCAACAGCCATATCGATACCGCGTTTCAAATCCATCGGATTCATACCGGCAGCTACAGCTTTAACGCCTTCTTTAATAATAGCCTCAGCCAAAACAGTTGCCGTTGTTGTACCGTCACCGGCTTTATCTGCAGTTTTCTGAGCAACTTCCTTAACCAGTTGAGCACCCATATTTTCAAATTTGTCAGCCAATTCAATTTCTTTGGCAACAGAAACACCATCTTTGGTAATCTTCGGCGCACCGTAAGATTTATCCAAAATCACATTGCGGCCTTTAGGCCCCAAAGTGGTTTTCACGGTCTTAGCCAAGGTTTCAACACCTTTCAGCATTTTAGAGCGGGCATCTGTCCCAAACATAATATCTTTAGCAGCCATTTTCTTTTCCTTTTTAAAATTGTTCTAACTTATTCAATAATACCCAAAATGTCGGATTCTTTCATAATCAGGCGTGTTTCACCGTCAATTTTAACCTCTGTTCCGGACCACTTACCAAACAACACCTTATCACCTTCTTTAACGCTCATCGGAATAATTTTTCCGTCTTCGGCACAAAAACCGTTGCCGACTGCCTCAACAATACCTTCGCTCGGTTTTTCCTTGGCGGTATCCGGAATAATAATTCCGCCTGCGGTTTTGGTAACTTCTTCAACACGTTTAATCAAAACACGGTCGTGCAGTGGTCTAATTTTCATTTTAAACTCCTCATTAGTTTTATTTATCTAACCTTTTAGTTAGGTATCAAAAACCGCTTTGTCAAGCATGAAGATAAGTTTTATTTTAATTTATCGAAAAAAGTTTTGACAAAAAACATAAAAAGCTTATTCTAAAAGAATAGAAAGTATAATTATATCTAACTATTAAAAAACAAATAAAATGGAAAAGTTACAGTTAATGATGTTTGAAGCTATCGGCTACAAGCTCACGTTCAGCCCTAAGGTAATCAAAAATTATTTTTCAATTCTGATTACCCGATTCGGTGCTAATTCCGAAATGGAAAAGCAAATGAAAGCTTTCATCGCCTCTCGCAACAAACAGGAAGAAATCATCAGCGACCACAAACATATGGCGCATGAAGAATTCAAACGTCTGGCTCAAATGCAGTTGAAAGACGATATCCGGAAACTGCAGCAACAGATTGCCCAACAACCGTCTTCCCCGTTTGTCAGCGGCCGCCAAACAGCTCTTCGCTATCTGGAAGCCATCAACGAGTTGAGAAAAGTCGGCTATATCATTCCTCAGCAAATCGCAAATGCGGAATATGAAATGATAACAGCCATCAACGAATCAATCATTGATGATGACAGCGACCCCAAAATAACCAGCCACGGCGTTGACTGCCCCACAATCAACCTCATCTTTCGCACTATGATATGTTATAATGACAGCCTTCAGGCTAACCCGTTCAACTATCAGGAGGCCAAAGAAACGGTAAAAGCAATCTTCAAGCTATGCATCTGCCTTATCAAAATGTAATTCATCCATCAAAAAAAACCCCGTGAAGATACTACATCTTCCGGGGCTTTTCATATCTACCGCTCATATTTCATTTTTGAATAATAATCTTTAACTCGTTTTTCATAACGTTGCTGCGGGGTTAATCCTTCAAAATCTTTAGCTTTTTTATCCAAATCCGTTTCAATCCCTGCACTTTTTCTCTTATTTTTTTCTTTGTCGATATCTGCTTTTCCTGTCTTAACATAATCATCCAATGCTCTTATCGACATACAAAATCCTAACTCTTCCTTATGTGTATTTTGAAATTCCACTCTTTCAGCTGATTTCTGCTGATAATCGCTATTTGCTGTTTGATACAGTTGAATAAGTGCATCCTCTGTTTTGTCAGACAATAAATCACCAGAATAAGAAGCAAGAAACTGATGAGACTTTTCATTATTCCTCAATTGTAAAAGTTTAGAATTTACAAAATCAACATCCCGGTCAGACGAAGTATTTTTTATTGGCACATATTCACCTTTTAACGCATTCGCAAGAGCTTTCTCAACTTCTTCAGCTGATATTTTTTGTGAATTTTTAAGCATATCTTTGATATCAAAAACACACGTTCCTCCAGCATAAATACAATCCTTTACCTCTTCACTTTTACGCTCACTCAATTTTTTCTCTTCTGCTTCTTTGTAGATTTTTTCAGCATTAATAAGCTCTGGTTCATTTTTAGCTTCTTTGAGGTACGTTTCCAGTAAGACTACCGTCGTTTCTGCCGTTTTTAGCCCTTCCCCTTGTGAAAAATCAATACCAGAATGCAAACTAGCCGCAATTTTGCTCGGATTTTTTGTTTGTAATGCTTCTGTTAAATCTTTAAGTTGTGATTTCCGCTTAATAATTCCCTGCACCCGTTCGCGACGCTTAATAACATCATCTCTTCTCTCTCCGCTTCCTCGTAAAGTAAAATAATGACTATTTTTAACAAAATTCAAAGCATTCTTATTCTGATGATTATTAACAAAATCATCCAATGATGCTGTTCCTCGACCGGAAAGCTTGTCAAGCAATTGCTCATACTGCTGGACAGAGGTTATTTTTACAGTCTCTTTCTCCGCTCCTTTAATTGTCCGATAATCAACCTCTAGCGGATTAGCATTAGACAACTTAGCATATTGCAGCTTTTGCTCTTCCGGCAAATTGGCAAAACACTTTTGAGCCTCTTGCATCGGATTTGGATGCACACTTCCTAAATCTTGTAAAGCCATAGACATATATTGGTCGCAAAGATTTTTATCCTGTGGATTTTCCGGAGACAAATGAGATGACAAACTCCCGATTGCTGACATATATTGTTGAAAAGCATCCGGTGTCCGATTTGTGAAAAATTGATTACGCAAAGACACAACTTGTTGAAAAGCGGCCTCTTTCTCCGCTCCCTTAATTGTCCGATAATCAACTCCCAAAGGATTAGTATTTGACAATTTGGCATATTGCAGTTTTTGCTCTTCCGGCAAATTTGCAAAATACTTTT
>CANDEX010000102.1 GCA_947383875.1 uncultured Azospirillum sp.
ACCAAATCACCGATATAAATGATATTATCATTTTTCAGGCAGTTTGCAGAACGAACAGACAATTCAAGTTCTTCAACTTTCTTCAGCAGATTACGGTTGAACGGCAGTTCTTCTTTTTCTGCTTCAACTTCAGCTTCCGGTTCATCAAAGTTGATAAACGGTTTCAACTGATCCTGCAAAATACGGGCTGCATAAGCAACAGCATCTTCAGGAGTAACAACTCCGTTTGTATCAACAACCAAAGTCAGCTTGTCATAGTCTGTAACTTGTCCGACACGGGTATTTTCAACTTTGTAAGAAACCTTTTTAACCGGAGAATAGATTGCATCAACGGCAATAACGCCAATCGGAGCATCTGCTGATTTGTTCTGGCTAGCCGGAACATAACCTTTACCAGTATTAACAGTGAGTTCCATGCTGATTTTAGCACCGGCATCCAAGTTGCAAATTACCAAATCCGGATTCTTGATTTCAACATCATGACCCGTTTCAATCATTGCCGCAGTGACCTGACAAGGCCCTTCAGCCTTAAGCGTCATTGTCTTCGGCCCTTCACCATGAACGGCGACAGCCAAACCTTTGATGTTCAGAACGATGTCTGTAACATCTTCTCTCACACCCGGAATCACTGAAAACTCATGCAGGACACCATTAATTTTGATTGCGGTAACAGCACCACCTTGCAGGGAAGATAATAAAACTCTTCTCAGAGCGTTACCTAAAGTTAAACCAAAACCTCTTTCTAAAGGCTCAACCACAATCTTGGCTCTGTTTCCACCTTCGCCGGAAACAACTTCTAAGTTTGTAGGTTTAATAAGTTCTTGCCAATTCTTTTGAATCACTGGTATGTCCTCTTTATTATTGCATATGCATATTTTACAAAAATCAAAAGAGGGCGAGGCCGGGATAATCCAGCCTCTCCGTCTCTAACTGAAAATTAAACGCGGCGTCTTTTTCTTAAGCGGCAGCCATTGTGAGGAATCGGGGTAACATCACGAATTGTAGTGATGGTAAAACCGATAACCTGCAAAGCTCTGATTGCGGATTCGCGTCCAGAACCCGGCCCCTTAACTTCGACTTCCAAAGTCTTCATACCATGTTCTTGAGCTTTTTTACCTGCTTCTTCAGCAGCAATCTGAGCAGCATAAGGAGTAGATTTACGAGAACCTTTAAAACCTTGAGCGCCCGAAGTAGACCAAGCAACGGTATTACCCTGTGCGTCGGTAATTGTTACTCTTGTATTGTTGAAAGTAGAATTCACATGAGCTACGCCTGCAGTGATATTCTTCTTTTCTTTTCTTTTAACACGTTGTGTTACTGCTTTTGCCATGGATACCTACCTATTTCTTCTTATTCGCAATGGTTTTACGTTTACCTTTACGGGTACGGGCATTTTGTTTGGTGCTCTGACCACGAACAGGCAGACCTTTACGATGTCTCAAACCTCTGTAGCATCCAAGATCCATTAAACGTTTAATATTAACACCGACTTCGCGGCGCAGTTCACCTTCAACGACATAAGAACTGTCGATTACTTCACGGACTTTTGCAACTTCTTCTTCGCTCAAATCCTGAACGCGGCGGTCACCGGCGACACCAGATTTTGCACAAATATCCTGAGCAGTTTTTCTTCCGATACCAAAAATATAAGTCAAAGCTACTTCAATTTTTTTGGCAGTTGGAATATTTACACCAGCTATACGAGCCAAATTAACTCTCCATCATCTTTAATTATTACAAAATTCAAAAAGTTGATCACCACTTTTCAAAATTAAGCCGGATTATAGGCTATAATTCGTTAGTGTCAACCACCCTTTTACAAAAAAGCGCATTTTTTTACAAAAAATACAAAACTTTATTTAAGCAACCGCCAATAAATCATCAATCTTTTTGGAAGTTGCTTCAATTGTTCCCGTCCCGTCCACACATCTGAGCAAACCTTTCTTCTCAAAATAAGGAATAGTAGGATAAGTCAGCGCGCGATAATTGACGAGTCGATTCTGTACGGTCGTGCGGTTATCATCCACCCGGCGGTAAAAATCCGTTCCGCCGCAGGCATCACACACACCGTAAACTTTTGGTTTCTGGAATTTGTCATGATACCCTGCGCCGCAGCTCATACAGGAATAGCGCCCGAGAATGCGCTCCATGATAATTTCATCCGGAACCTGAATCTCAATAACCGCATCCAGCTTAATGCCTTTTTTACCCAGCATATCTTCCAAAACTTCCGCCTGAGGCAAAGTCCTCGGAAAACCGTCCAGAATAAAACCGTTCTTGCAGTCATCTTCATCGATTCGCGCTGACAGCATTTTGATAATCATCTCGTCAGAAACCAAATTACCGCCATCAATTAAAGCTTTAATTTCCAGCCCCAGAGCTGTACCTCTGGCCGCCTCGGCACGCAGCATCTCACCGGTAGACAAATGCGGAATAGCAATTTTCTCTTTCAGCCGGCGAGCCTGAGTGCCTTTACCACACCCAGGCGCTCCGGTAAAAACCAAATGCAAGCCTAATCCGTTCTGATTCATTATTTTTTCTTTCCGCGATTAGACAGGGCGGCTTTTTTAATCAGCCCCTCATACTGATACGCAATCAGATGGGATTGAAGCTGTCCGACAAAATCCATGGTAACCTGGACCACGATAAGCAGGGTTGTCCCACCCAAAACAAAAGGCACAGACAGCTTGCTGATTAAGACTTCCGGCAAAATACACAAAGCAGTCAAATAGGCTGCCCCCAAAACAGTCAAACGGGTAATGACATAATCCAGATAGTCGGCTGTATTTTTACCCGGACGGATACCGGCAATAAAACCGCCATGCTTTTTAAGATTATCTGCAGTTTCTTCCGGATTGAAAACAATCGCGGTATAGAAGAATGCAAAGAAAATAATCAATGCGGCATACAACCCAAGATACAGCGGCTGACCATGACCAAGCAACTGGCTCAAAGACTGCACCCAAGACGGACCGTTCTCAGCAGAGAAGTTAGCAATGGTAATCGGCAGCAACAGCAAAGAGCTGGCAAAAATCGGCGGAATAACACCCGTCGGGTTAATCTTCAAAGGCAAATGAGAATTTTCGGAAGACATCATACGCGCCCCCATTTGGCGTTTCGGATATTGAATGGTAATTTTGCGTTGAGCTCTTTCGACCAAAACAATAACATAAATCAAACCAACAATCATAGCCATCAACAGAGCAATAACGCCCAAAGACATAGAACCGACACGACCGAGTTCAAAAGTTTGCGCCAAGGCTCCCGGAATATTGGCAATAATACCAACGGTAATAATCAGAGAAGAACCGTTACCGACACCACGAGAGGTAATCTGATCACCCAGCCATACAATAAACATTGTACCGCCGACCAAAGAAACAACAGTCGTAAACTTAAAAACATATCCGGGATTAACCACGGCAGAAACGCCGGCACTTCCCGTCATTCCTTCCAAACCGACAGCAATTCCGTACCCTTGAATAATGGTAATCAAGACCGTCAACATCTTGGTGTAATGAGTAATTTTACGATGCCCGGCCTCACCGTCTTTCTTCAATGCAGCCAAAGACGGAATAACCGATTGACCAAGCTGTAAAATAATTGAAGCCGAAATATAGGGCATAATGTTAAGAGCAAAAATGGTCATACGCTCCAACGCACCACCGGCAAACATATTAAACATTCCCAAAATACCATTTTGATTGCGGGCAAAAATATCCGATAAAATATGCGGATCAATCCCCGGCAAAGGGATGAAAGTCCCCAAACGAAAAACAATCAAGGCCAAAACTGTAAACCAGAGTCTTTTTTTCAACTCTGTCGCTTTGCTAAATGCCGACACATCCATATTTGCGGCCATTTTTTCTGCCAATGATACCATTTTTATTTCCTTATCTTTTTTAAATAAACGAATGCAGGGAATATAAATTCCCTATTTTGCTAACATATTAATACACTAAAAATTTTTTAATTCAACTAGTTTATGATTTTTATAAACCTTAACACACTTGAACAAAGAGATAAAACATCCATCACAACAAAAAAAACCTCATCATAAATAATAACGAGGTTTTAGAGTTCAGGACTTTACATTCATTACCTGTCATGAAGCTTCTTCTGTTTCAGAATCTCCATCAAATGCTTTTTATCATCCATACCGGCAGCTCCCTTTTCGCTTTCTTCAGGAATCTTTATTCTATTTCTCAATGCTTGAATTTTATCCGAATGATTTTCCTTCGGTATACTTGTAAAAATACCTTTTTCTGGGTCAAAACCTTCCGGAAGGTCAGAACGTTCACCTAAAGAAAAACTCATTTTCTCAGGATCAAAGCCTTCAGGTAGCGAACTCTCAAC
>CANDEX010000103.1 GCA_947383875.1 uncultured Azospirillum sp.
TTTAGTCTTTTGGTTTTTTATTTATTTTATACGCAAATGATGTGCTGATAACACATAATACAGCGAAAAAACCGCAAGTTTTCCAGAACAGGTTTGGATAGCTGTTGCTATTTTCCAACGTGGATTGAGAAAGTTTTTTCGATGACAGAAAAATCTTGCAGCCGTTGTTGCTTAGTCTTTCGACATATCTGTAAGCGTAAACCATTTGTCCGCTTGTAATGGTGTTATTCGTCATAATATCTTCAGCGGAAGTAAAACGGAGCACATGGTTTTCGTCAAGCCAAACGGTGTTGTTTTCGATTTTGACAACTTTTCCGCTGCATTCGGGAACAAGTTTGTGGTCTATGCCGATATTTGCGATCTCATGTGTATAATAGGCATATGAGATTATCCAGCACATACATGAAAGAAATATGAAAAATTCTGTCACTCCGTCATTTCCATTTCTGCAAAAGCCTAAGAGAACCGAAAAAACAAGGGTGACAACAATGAATATTCCCAACAGTTTGAGTAGGTTTTTCCAGTCATAAAAACGTTTGAAATTATAGTCATTAAGGAAGTCATTGACTTTCCTCGCTTGCATGACATCAAGCTTGGTTGCTACGAAATCCACTCCTTTGCCGTAAATATAGACGGTATCATTGTCTTTGATTTTCCGGGTATATTCTCCGGCAAATAGTGACATATCATCAAAGCGGTGTTTGAGGCTGTATGCGCAAAATGTACTGTCAGCACGCCGAATGGCTATTGAACTATTAAGCGAATCGGTGCGAACCACAATTCCTTTGTCTACTTCATGATAGTCATCACTAATACTGCTGCAAGAGGCTGAGCCTATTGCAAACACAAATAAAATAATCAGATTTTTCATAATGATAAGTATTAAAAATTATGTATTGGCGTTATTATGGACAAACTGCATGATGAGTCAAGTTTTATGTTGATATTTGGGGTAGTTAATTGAATCTTTAATATTTTATGTTACGGTGCGAATAAATTTTATGAGCAACCTTTATTTATGCTGACAAGAGAGATAAAAATGGAAACGGAAACTTTGAATGATGTTGTTTCAACCGCTGCGCAGCAGATGTCCATGTGGGATTTGGTCTGGGCTTCGGATATGGTTACCAAAGTGGTGATGATTGGTTTGATTGCCGCTTCGGTTTGGTCTTGGGCGATTATCATTGAGAAATTCGGCACTTTGCGACAGATTAAGCAGTATACGAAGAGTTTTGAAGAGAAGTTTTGGTCCGGCGGCTCTCTTGACCGCTTATACGAATCTATCGGCAACCGCCCGCGTGACCCGATGTCGGCAATGTTTGTAGCGGCAATGAAAGAATGGAAACGCACTAATATTCTTAAATCTAAAACTGATCGTGGGATTCGCGGGGTGTCATTGCAGCAGCGTATTGAAAAGGCGATGATGGTGTCTATGGATAAAGAATTGGATGAAATGGATACACGCATGGGCTTTTTGGCATCTACCGGTTCTGTTGCGCCGCTGGTGGGGTTGTTTGGAACTGTTTGGGGGATTATCAACAGTTTTAATGCGATTGCTGCCACTCAAAGCAATTCTCTGTCCGCGATGGCTCCGGGTATTGCCGAAGCACTGTTTACAACGGCTTTTGGTTTGATTGCGGCTATTCCGGCAGTGGTAGCTTATAACAAGATTTCGTCAGATATTGACCGCTTTGCCAAGAAGCTTGAGAACTTTATGGCTGAATTTTCAAGTATTCTGTCGCGTGAGATTGATGATACGGCGATTAAAGCTGATATGGCCGGAGAATAAGCATGGGATATATTGTTCAACAGCAAGGCGGGCGCAGGGCATCCAGATATGTCAGCAGGCGCAATGCCGATATCAATATGACAAACCTGATGGATGTGATGATGGTGCTGTTGGTGGTGTTTATGGTTGCTGCGCCGTTGATGACTTCAGGCATTGCGTTGGATTTGCCTAAAGTTGGCGGGAAGGCTTTGGCCGGAGAGGAAACCTCTGTCAATATCAGCGTGGATAAAGACGGCTACTATTATATCGGCAAGACGGAAATTCCGGCAGAGGAAATTGTTGCCAAATTGCAGGCAATCCGCGGAGAAAATGCCGAGCTGACAGTGACGATTTCCGGTGATACCGGAGCTGAATATGGCCGGGTTATCGGTTTAATGGCTTTGTTAAAAGAAGCTGGTTTTAGCAAGGTTGGTTTGAAGACTGAACCTCAACCTCACACTGGGAAGAAGAAATAATAACCGATGAAACAGTCTGTATACAAATCGCTGGCGTTGCACTTTGTGGCTTTTTTGCTGATTACGGTGGATATTCCGCTGTTTTGGCGTAACAAGTCTACGCTTAATCAAGTGCCGATTATTGTCGATTTGAATAATGTTAAAATTTCGGAAATGACCAATCTGCCGCCTAAAGCCAAAATTGCTGAAGAAGATAAAGCGGCGAGCAAGGTTAAGCGTAAAATTGAAAATAATTTTACGAAAGAAGAACCGCAGAAAAATGATAAGCGTCCGGTAACAAAACAACAGGACGATGAACCTGCTCCCAAGGATGAAGCGCCGGTTGAACCGAAGAAAGATTATCTGGTTGCGCCGCAGCCGAAGAAGCCTAAAGCACCGGTGAAAAAGCCTGTGCCTCCGGTTCCTGCTTCTAAGCCTAAACCCAAACCACAGCCGAAAAAAGAACAAAAGCAACCTGAAAAAGGCAAACCTCAGTTGGCGAATCCGTTAAAGAGTTTGTTGGCTTCTGTAGATGCTTTGGAAAAAGAAGTTGGCAATAAAGACCAGACTGCGACGATTAAGGAAGGTACTAAAGTCAATAATATGGGTATTGAGGGCGGAACGGGCGGTTCTTATTTCAGTGAGTTGACGATTTCTGAAATTGATGCGATTGCCGGCCGTTTGCGCGCTTGTTGGAATCTTGATCCCGGCGCTATGGGTATCAAAGATATGGTGATTGAAATTCGCGCTTTTCTTAACAAAGACGGAACAGTGCGTAAAGTGGATATTGTTGACAGCTCCCGTTATAACAGCGATACGCATTTCCGCTCTGTTGCGGATAGTGCCCGCCGCGCTGTTTATATCTGTGCTCCGTATTCTATCTTTGCTGACAAATATGCAGATGCATATGATAAATGGAATACAATGTTGTTGCGCTTTAATCCTCTTGATGCTTCAATAAATTAGTCTGTTGGATAATTGACGATTCAGAATTAACGAATCTGGTGTTACAGCGAGAGGATAAGGCACTTTTTTACGTTATTACGCGTGAAACGAAGTAATCTCAGAAAATTAGTAAGATCGAGATTACTTCGTTATTTATTCATTATTTGGCAGGGTTTCGCCGGCCTTAATCAGGATATCAATTGATTTATCGACCAGCTCAAGAAAATCCTTATTGTAAGGTTTTAATTTGTTGGCTATTTCTTCAATCTTTTTACGGGTAGTTTTGTCTTGTGGTGGTGTTTCAAAAAATTCAAATAATTCACCGATGTTGATGTTTAACTTTTCGGCAATTTTTTTAAGGGTATCAATTTTCGGAGAGATTTTGCCTAATTCTATTCCGGAGATGGTATTCATCGACATATCCATGTCGTAGGCAAGCTCGAGCTGGCTAACACCTTTTATTTTTCGGAGCTCGCGAATGCGGTTACCGAGTTTTATGGCAAAATCTTCATCGTTCATTCCTCCATATTCCTATTTTATTGGGAGTCTTTATATACTATAAACTTGTAATTTTGCGTATTGACTTCTTTAAATTACTAATGTATTATGAATTTAGTAGCTTAGATGATGAAAATTAATATGTTTATAATGAATCTTAATCTAATTATCTAACTGCTTTGAGAAAGGGTGGAAACGTTATAACTGAAATCAAAGCCAAACCTAATAGTACACCTTGTTTTCCTCCCTTTCTTTTTAATTTTTGTGCGGAGGTATAAGATGAAAAAAATACTGTCTTTAAATGCTTTGGGAATCTTTTTATCTCTTGCTCCTTCTACAGCTCAAGCCGCCGTGCATTTTATCACCAAAGATGGAGTTCTGGAATTCGGAGATTTGGATTTTGAAGATCCGACCATCAAACGTTGTGCCAGTGAGGGGTATAAGTTAACCTCTTGTGCCAATGGTTCTCCAGCCGGGT
>CANDEX010000104.1 GCA_947383875.1 uncultured Azospirillum sp.
TCAAAATGAATGCCGATTATTCGGTTACCATTACTGATAACGGTCGCGGTATTCCGGTGGATCCGCATCCGAAATACCCGAATATGTCGGCGTTGGAAGTGATTTTAACCATGCTCCATTCCGGCGGTAAATTCGGCGGCGGAGCTTACAAAGTCTCCGGTGGTTTGCACGGTGTGGGTTTATCTGTCGTTAATGCTTTATCGTCATCTCTGATTGTGGAAATTGCCCGCGATAAAAAACTGTATCGCCAAACCTATGCCAAAGGTAAGCCGACTTCTGCCATGGAATTAATCGGTAATGCCCCCAATCGCAGAGGAACATCTATTACCTTTTTGCCGGATGCTGAGATATTTTCATCTAATCCGCAGTTGAATCCTAACCGTGTTTATCGTATGGCACGTTCTAAAGCCTTTCTGTTTAAGGGGATTTTTATTAACTGGAAATGCGCACCGGAAATTTTAACAGACGGAGACCAAACACCGACAGAAGCTGAGCTGCATTATCCCAACGGTCTGCTGGACTTTTTGAACTATCAGCTTGGTGCCCGCGCAACCATTAACCGTATGCCTTTCTCCGGTGATGCAGAACTGTCAAATGACGAGGGACGCGTTGAATGGGCCGTCACTTGGCCGGAAGATGAAAACGGGTTTTGCTATTCTTACTGCAATACGGTGATTACACCTGATGGCGGAACACATGAGATGGGCTTCCGCTCGGCTTTGGTGCGCAGCTTAAAAGAATATGGCGAAATGGCCAATATTAAAAAAGCTGCCTCCGTCACCGCGGAAGATTTGTTAAGCGATGCTTGTATCATGCTGTCAGTGTTTATCCGTGATCCGCAGTTTCAAGGCCAAACCAAGGACAAACTAACCTCGACGAAAGCGATTCGCTTAGTTGAGCAGGCGGTTAAAGATACGTTTGACCATTGGTTGAGTTCGGATAAGGAAAATGCGACCGCATTATTGGAATATGTGATTGAACGGGCCGAAAGCCGTAAAAAGAAAAAAGAAGAAAAAATTCAAAATCGCAAGACGCCAACCAAAAAACTGCGCCTGCCGGGTAAGTTGGCTGATTGTTCTCAAGCCTCTGCGGAAAATACTGAAATTTTCATCGTCGAGGGAGATTCTGCGGGAGGATCGGCTAAACAGGGACGAGATCGTTTCACTCAGGCGATTCTGCCTTTACGCGGTAAGATTTTGAACGTAGCCAGTGCTTCTCTTGATAAAATTACCCAGAATCAGGAAATCAAGGATATGATTGAAGCTCTGGGTTGCGGGATTAAAGATAATTATAAAGAAGAAAATCTGCGCTATGAAAAAATCATCATCATGACCGATGCGGACGTCGATGGTGCGCATATTGCATCATTGCTGATGACATTTTTCTATCAACAAATGCCGAAACTGATTGAGAACGGACACCTTTATATCGCTACTCCGCCACTGTATAAGATTGTTGTCGGGAATAAGAACTTTTATGCTATTGATGATGAAGATAAAGACCGCATTCTCAAGAAGGAAGTGAAAGGCAATACCCGTCCGGATATCAGCCGTTTTAAAGGTTTGGGTGAAATGAGTGCCGTTCAACTGAAAGAAACCACTATGGATAAAAATAAACGCACTCTCCTGCGGGTGGTTATCCCTACGCCTAATACGGAAGAAGGCAAAGAAGAGTGCTTTGAAACTCGCCGTCAGGTAGAGCGTTTGATGGGTAAAAATCCTGAAACCCGCTTTAAGTTTATCATTGAGCGTGCCAAATTCGTTGACGACTTGGATATTTAATAACCAATAAATAAAACCCTCTCAGAATGTTCTGAGAGGGTTTTTTGTTCCTATTGTCCGGCAAGGAAATCTATTAAGACACGTGTTTTTGTGCCAAAAATCCAAGCAATAAGACAAAAAATGGTCCATAATAAAACAGCACCTAAAACACTACATATAGCCAAAATAAAAATCAAAATCAGGCAGTGGAGAAACATAAAGCCATATTCAGCACCGAAAAAACGAATAGTCAATATCATACTTCCGATAACAGAGAGAACAAGCAATAGCCGCCAAGTAATCATTTGCCATGAGTTCGTAACTTCGATGCCTATGTAGTTCATAACAATCATAAGGCTAAAACAAAGCACAATAAACGAAATAATAAAAATTGTTACCATAATGATTAAGAATTAAAAATTAAATATTAGCCTCAAAATATCAAACATCAGTTTTTTGTCAACTAAGATGTTAAAGCTTTAAAAACTGCTCTTCAAGCCTGTAGCTATTAGTGGATTCATCTTGTTTGACACAAGCTATATTCGTGTGTAATATAAAAAATATAGCCAAGGAGAAAGCGATGACGGATAAAACTGAGCTGACCCACTTAATGACTGCGGCTCGTAATTTGGATTATGAACGCTGCTCAGAACTTTTAAATAATCCACTGACAGATCCGAATATTCAGGATTCAGATGGAAAAACAGCTTTAATGCATTTATTGACTTCATCTGAATATCAGCCTAATCCGAATAAAGATAAAGAATTGGCTCAAAAAAATCGTGAAAGAGAAATGACACGTTTGAAAATCGCCAAATCTTTCATTGCTCATCCGCAAATAGATATTAATTTATCTGACAAAGACGGAAATACGGCTTATATGCTTGCCTCACAACAGAAATGCCATAATATTTGTGAGGAAATACTCGCCCAATTTGATGTTGATCTTCATGAAGTCAATTATAACGGTGAAAATGCCGGAGATGCCACGTTTCTCAGCTTGTTGCTTATAAATGCGACGGTACACGGAAAAAATGACTTGTTTGATAAACTTATGCAAGAAGAACAAATTAATGTTAATATTCAAAACAATAGGGGAAACACGCCGTTAATCATGGCTGGAGCGGTAGATAATCAATATGCTTTGGATAAATTGCTTGCACGAGATGATACAGATATTAATATTCAAAATAAGATAGGCAGAACAGTACTTGCTAAGGCAATTAAAGCGGAACAGCTGGAAACTGTGATGAAAATAGCCGGCAGGGAAGATATTGATTATGGCTTGAAAGACACATATGGAAAAGGATTGGAACAATTAATCATAGAAAGCGATAATCCGGAAATATTTCATGCATTTAGAGAGGCTCCTTTGGACTATAATTCAAAAGCATCAAATGGAAATCCGCTCATTTTATATGCTTTGCAAAAAAGAAAACACCAAATTTTTAATGAGTTAAACGAATACCAAATGTGTGATGTAAATATTCAAGATGCGAAAACAGGAGATACGCCGCTGATATTGGCCTGTCGTTATAATCAAGGAGAAATTTGCCGTGATTTGATGTCTGTGGGTGCGGATGTAAATATGATAACGAAAGGTGAAAAAAGCCCGATAAGCGAAGCTATTCTGGCGGCTGCCAGAAGCAAATATACAAATACGGATTGCCTGACATCTCTGCTTAAGTCTCAGAAATTGAACTATGCTTCATGCAAACAAGGAGCTGAAATGATATCTGAAATTGCCCGCAGGACGGAACTTCAGGCTCCTGCTAAAATTATGTCATCTCTTGAAGTGCAATTATTTAAACATAGGAAAAAAGAGCTAAAAGAGCGGCAGCAGTTGGCTAAAAATCAAAATCCTGAAATAATTAAGCCGAAACGTCCGCGCATTGGCCAAAAAATCCAAGTCTTTTCCTCAATAATGAATAAAAAGCAAAAAGATGATTAATTTATTGTCGGCAAGAAAATATTAACCGCTTTGTTGCTAAAAATAAGCAACTTTTAACATTATTGGAAATAAATATGATTCGCCGCTTGAGAGTCGCTGACATCCCTGTTGTTTTGAATTTATGGTTTCAAAATACGAAGCAGGCTCATCCTTATATTCCTGTCAGTCATTGGGAAAATAATATCGATTTAGTGCGGCAGATGTTAGCGGATTTGGCCGAAACATACGTTTTTGTAGACAAACACAAAACTAAAGGATTTATCAGCCTGTTGCCCGGTGATTTTGTCGGAGCTTTGTTTGTTAAT
>CANDEX010000105.1 GCA_947383875.1 uncultured Azospirillum sp.
TTTTCATGATACACCTCACAAGTATAACCAGACCAAAGCTCAAGATAAGCATAGCACACCTGTGACAATCTGTCAATCATTAATAAGGGTCGGGTTTTGGTTTGTCTATGTGAGGTAGATATTTAGGGGATAGAAAACCCCGTTGATGATGGAACATCAGCGGGGTTTCGATTATGAGAAGACCTGAAGCAGGTTGTATACGTTGAGGATATTTTTTTCCTCAGTATATAAACCGCGGGTCAGTGATTTTTCATAAAGTTCATTGACGATACGCATCATATCGGGTTCATGAGCTTCATATTCTTTGCGTGGCGGAAGGAGTGATTCCCGGCGGCAAAGCGTGTAAAACATATTTTTGAGCAGGTGAGTGGCTCGGCCGTCCAAACCTTTTTGCCTAATCAGTTTGCGGTGCTTGGTAAGCAACAACCAACTTGAGGACGTAAAGTAACCACCCATAAAGATGAACTCTAAAGTCATACCGTTAATGAAATTCCTTTGCTCGGCAGATTTATCGAGAAAACGATAGCCAATAGCGTGTTGGAATATGGCAGTTTGGTTATCCTTTATTGTTACAAACAGGGTGCAAAGGTGTTTGATTTGCTTTACCCATAGCTGTACATCATAAGGAATTTGCATGGCTTTTTCGAGAAGTTCCAAATCATGGGGATCTTCTTTAGCGGCCTGGAGGTTAGCCAATATTTGCTCATCATGTTTTTGGTGTTCTATTTCATCAAGTTCGGCCTGCCGGATGGCGTTAAGAGCTTCATTCAAGCGGTGCTTAAATTCTTCCTCCATGCTTTCCAGACTTTCGCCATTGTTAAGACGCATGATGAATTCTTTGCGCAGGATGGCTACAGTCAGTGTTTTTGAAAAGTTTCTTTCTGCCAGGGTGAGACGTCTTGATTGAAAATTCTTTGTTTCCATAATTATATAATTTTTTTATTGGTTATACATAATAAATATTTAACTCAATTAAACATTATAGACAAAAATTAGTGTTTTGGCAAGATGTAAATGTTATAAAATTGAGATTTTTTGATGGAGGATGGGATATTTTGATTGTGTCAGGTGAAATTGAAAAAATAAAAACCCTGAACAAACAGTTCAGGGTTTTTATTAAGCCGCGTTAGCGGGAGAATTCAGCGACAAAGTCGAAATGAGTTCCGAACTCTTCATCAAGTTCGTGCCATTTCTTTTGGGTTACTTCGTCTTTAGACCAGAAGATGATTGCATCTTTCAAAGCAACTCTGGCGCAAAGGGCGATTGATTCTGCGTTTATGCGCAGAAGTTTCCATGCGTATTTGGAAACATACTTCTTGTTGAGAAGTTTCATCCACCAGCCGATGTCAGAGAAACCTTCGAGAATGCGTTCCTGAGCATACTCGAAGCAGTATTTCTTGATGTCCTTTTGTTGATATTTCAGTCCTTCAATCAGGACATCGCCCACTTGTTTGCGGTAGCTGACGAACGGGCAGAATTTGAATATCATCAGGAAAGCAATCAAGCGTTCCTCATCGAGTTTGGTTTGCTCCTCATTTCCGGTTTCGACTGCGTTTTTGCGGTTTTCACGCAGGGTGGCAGCAAATTCCCGGATAAAGGCTTTGCGGTGTTCATGGCTTTTGAAATGCGTTTTGAACAACTTTTCAGCAATTTTTTTGCGTCTTTGCAAATCCTCTTTTGATAAGTTCATGAGGATTTCATTAACTTCGTTTGCCATTTTGTTTTAATAATTTGGTTAGTAATTTGTTTTGAAGCTTTTCAGAGGGGAGTATTTTTATCCGCCGATTTCCAGTTTGTTTGCCTTGGCAAAGTAGCGGGCTTTTCTGTCGAGTGCGGCATCAAAGATTTCAGGATGTTTGATGATTATTTCGCACAAGATGCGGTAGCTTTTGGCGCATTCCGGGACGCAGTACTTTTTGTTAGCGAGCAACAGGGTTGCTTTTTGTTCGTCGTCATCGCTTGTGGTATTGGTGATGACATTCTTGACGATGCTGGTTATCAGGTTCTTGCGAAACTCTGCGCTGCAGGCGATCATCTTTTTGACGTTCTCGAGTTTTTGTACATCTCTCTGGCTTAGTTCTTCTATTTTCTTCATATTGAAAAAGTTTTTTATGACGGGGAGTTTGAACTTTTTAGCTCCCGGTCTCGTTAATAAATAATAGGAATAAAAATCACGTATTGTTGGTTAATATAGACAAAACCGAAAGGTTTGACAAGGTTTATTTGAAAAATTTTTTATATAATTTTAAATAAATTGACTTATATTAGTAAAAATTCTTAGCTTTAGCATAGTCAGAGGGCACAAATTTATGAATAAAAGTGTGAAAATAATTGTTTTAGCCGGGATTATCGGCGGTTTGGCCAGTTGGTATTTCAGAACGGACGGGCAAGGGGCGGCCTATCTGACCCATAAGCTGGCTAAGGGCGATATTGTTGAAAAAATAACAGCCTCGGGGACAATTAATCCGATTTCGACGGTTAATATCGGGACGCAGGTGTCCGGAACTATCTCTGAGATTTATGTCGATTATAATTCCGAAGTGAAAAAAGACCAGTTGTTGGCACGAATTGATCCGGCATTATTTGAAGCGACGGTCGGACAGCGCCGCGCGGCATTGAACGTTTCTAAGGCTGAAGTTCAAGTAGCTGAAAACGAGGTCGATTATGCCAAGAAGCAATTAGGGCGGATTAAAAAACTTAATGCTTCCCGCTATTCGGCAGATAAAGAATTAGATTTGTCAGAGAAAGAATATAACAATGCCGTGGCGCAGGTGGCTTTGAAAAAAGCGCAGGTTGAGCAGGCGCAGGCTGCATTAGATGCTGCGGAAACGGAATTGCGCTATACCAAAATCATTTCTCCGGTTGACGGTATTGTCGTTTCTAAAGAAGTTGAGGTCGGACAGACTGTGGCAGCGAGTTTTCAGACGCCGACTTTGTTTAAAGTGGCCGAGGATTTGACTAAAATGCAGATTGAAGCCTCAGTGATGGAAGCTGATATCGCTAAGGTTAAGAACGGGCAGGTGGTTGAGTTCAGTGTAGACAGCTTTCCAGATGAAGTGTTTTACGGAAAAGTAATGCAGGTTCGCAATGAAGCGATTAACACCTCAAATGTGGTGACTTATGAAGTGATTATTGAAGTCGACAATGCAGATTTGAAGTTAAAACCGGGGATGACCGCCAATGTGGAGATTATTACGGCTGAAAAGAAAGGCATTTTGCTTGTTCCCAATAAGGCGCTGCGCTTTTTTGTAACGGATGATAATGGAGAAACAAAGCGCTACAAGGACAAGGGCATATGGACGCTGGATGACGGGCAGCCTAGCCGGATTGTCATAAAAACCGGTGTAGCAGATGAGGATTTTACTGAAATTACGGGCGAAAATCTCCGCGAAGGGATGGAAATTATTACTGATGAAGCCGCTTCGCTTCCGGCCGGCGGTCGTGCAATGCGTATGAGGATGCCGCGCTAATGGCTTTGATTGAACTGAAAAATATTACCAAATCTTATCCTTTGGACGGACTGAATCTTAAAATTCTCAAAGGTATCAGTCTGACAATCGAAAGCGGGGAGTTTGTAGCGATTATGGGGCCGTCCGGATCGGGCAAATCGACTTTGATGAATATTCTCGGTTGTCTGGACAAGCCCAGTTCGGGGCATTACCAGCTGGATGGTAAAAATGTTGAGAAGTTGTCGGCGGACGAACTGGCGGAAATCCGCAACCAGAAGATTGGTTTTGTGTTTCAAGGTTTTAACTTGTTATCGCGGACAACGGCTTTGGAAAATGTTGAACTGCCGATGGTTTATGCTCAAGTTGCCGCTGATGAGCGGCAAAAACGCGCGGTTGCAGCATTAAAGCAGGTTGGGCTGGATAAAAGGATGTATCATCAACCTAATCAATTATCGGGAGGGCAGCAACAGCGTGTTGCCATTGCTCGGGCAATTGTGAATGATGCGCCGA
>CANDEX010000106.1 GCA_947383875.1 uncultured Azospirillum sp.
CCAAAACAAACTGCTATTGCGAGGCAACTGTTATCGCAGCTGGTGCCGGCGGTGCATTGCTGAAATATCTGAGATCCAAATAAAACTTGTTGTAACAAAAAGGAGGTCAAAAATGGCGCAAACCCGCAGAAACCTAGGGGGGGGGAACGCTCTGCCGAGCTTAACCTGACCCAACGCTTTAATTTTTTTAATAATTATTATGCAGGCGCAAGCCTCGGAAGCGAGGCCTGACATGTCCGGAATCAGAACAACTTTGAATGTATTTAATACCGGCAAACGCAGTCCTTACGACCCGGGCGAAACGCTTTTCGAAGGACGGCCACAGCCGGAAAAAGGCGGACAGGATAACATCAACGGCACAGTCAAGTTCTATAAAGGCGATATTTGTGAAATTATCGCGGCCGGCGGCGGTTCAAATTCTGCCAACGGCGGCTGGTCTGGATTTGACGGCGGTTCCGGTGCAGCATTTAAAGGCAAGATTAAAATATTGAAAACGGTTGAGGTAGCGGTTCAAGTGGGAGCCAAAACCAACAAAAACACCTACCCGCTTAAAAAGAATACTTTTATCGGCGATTTTATCATTGCTGAAGGTGCAACCGGGGCAACCGATTACAATTACGAACAATATGCCGACGGCGTTTTAACCATTAACAACGTCAGCTGGGCCGAACTGTACGGCACGCCGGAAATTCAGACCAACGGCCAGCGTTCCGGCAGTCATCAGCCGATACCCGGCACGAACTACGGACAGGAATTTTATACAGGTTATTTAAAAATAACCAAAATTGATAAATAAAGGACGGGGCGCACCACCGCCCCGCCGGCAGAACTCTCGATTCTACCAGAGAAAGCCCCGCGCGGGCTGGCTTCCTGCTCTTTAACACTTAAATTTAAATGCAGAAAGGAAGTAGAACGAAATGCGAACAGAGTCAACAAATATTATTAACTTTGAACAGGTCAAGCCGACAGAGCCGATTGCGCCTTATCTGGGCGGAAAGCGGCTGCTGGCCAAGACTATAGTTCCTATTATTGAAAAAATCCCGCACAACATATACGCAGAGCCGTTTATTGGCATGGGTGGCGTTTTTTTCAGACGGGCGAAAAAGCCAAAGTGCGAGGCTATCAACGACATTAACAGCGAAATCGTTAATATGTTTCGTATGGTCGAGCGGTTTCCTGATTATCTGGCGGATATGCTGAAGTTTAAGATTTGCAGCCGAGCCGAGTTTAAGCAGATGTTAGCCACCCCGCCGCTACTTTTGACTGAGTTGGAGCGAGCCGTCAGATACTTATATATTCAGAAAAACGCCTTTGGCGGAAAGGTACGTGGCCAGGCTTTTGGTGTTGATGTCGGACGAAGCGGCCGTCTTATTTCTGAAAAACTTATTCCGCAAATTCAGGAATTGCACCGGAGGCTTGCCGGTGTTTACATCGAATGCCTGCCGTATCAGGAGTTTATAACCCGCTATGACCGTAAAGACACGCTGTATTACCTCGACCCGCCATATTGGAACTGCGAAAACGATTACGGCAAAGGAATCTTCGGCAAAGCCGATTTTGACGAGCTGGCCAAACGGCTGAAAGAAATTAAAGGCAAATTTATAATGAGCATTAACGATGTGCCGGAAATCCGCCACATTTTTAGGTTTTTTTATATTCAGGAAGTTAAAACCAGATATACGATTGCAACAAAAGAGACAGGACAATCCAAACAGGCAAAAGAACTGTTAATCGGTAACGTCGATTTAAGACTTCTGTAATTCGGTAAATGCCGGGGTTTGGTAGGTTTCGACATATTCAGCCTTTAACAACTCGTCTCCTTGCCAAACTTCGGCCCAAATGCCGATTTGATAACATCCCGACCAATATTCGGGTTTAAGTGGCGCCAAAATCTTTTTGAATTGAATCTTGGCAGCTTCCAAATCATCAATGGCAGCCCAAGGCTGGGCAGATGTCGTAAAGCCTTTCGCTTTGTCAGACCAGTGAGCCTTATATTCAACTTTATTAACGGAAAGCTTCGCTTCAAGCCTTATATAATAAATAGTCTTCATCTCGATACCTCCCGCATTAAGCATAGCAGAATCGACCAAGCTATCAAGCTGTATTTGAGTCTAGAAAAAACTGGTTTTAAATACAATGTATTTAAATGTGAGGACAGGTTCAAAAGGGGGTAAAATCATCAAAAAAGAGTCTAGAAACTAGCACAAAAGTCTAAAATCGAGCGGTTAAAAGTCTAAAATCGCGCGGCGTGCTACAGTCTCGAACTCAACTTCTTTACTTATGTTGTGAGTTCTAACCTGCCTAATGCAAGCCATAAAAAAACCCTCCGCTAGGGAGGGATTTTTTATGGCGCACTCGGCGGGGTTCGAACTCACAACCTTCTGATCCGTAGTCAGATGCTCTATCCAATTGAGCTACGAGTGCATCGTTTTACTTAACAGATGTTTTAATAAACCGATTCAAAAAATATTGCAAGCAAAAAATTACTTAATTTAAAAGAATTTTAATCTATTTTGCATATGCTGATGACAATTTCGAAATGTATTACGGATTAAACACTAAAATTTCATAATTTTTTTTGTAAAATTGCTTTACAAAATGCAAGTTTAGTGTCAAAAACGAATATGTTGTAACACAGGTTTCAAAAAGGTATTTTGACAAATGAAAAAAACAGCTCTTACATTGTCGTTTATTTCCGGTTCGTTGTTTTTATTAGGCGGATGTGCATTCAGCTCTGATGCTTTATTCCCGTCTTTGGTAGGCTCAAGCTCTCAGGAGGCTTATAATGCCGATAAAAACAGCGTAGACAGTGCCGATTTGCCAATGCTCGGTTCTTCAAGTTTTGA
This sequence comes from uncultured Azospirillum sp., assembly GCA_947383875.1. The sequence goes on from CANDEX010000106.1 coordinate 2,847, forward strand.
ACCGTTGGAAGTTTCCAAAGGCGGTGATACCGGTACTTTTGTCGGACAGAAAGTTATTTCTTTCCGTAATGAGCTGACTCAATTGCAAAATGCTATTCGCACCAATAATTCCGAATTGCAAAAAATTCGCACAGCGGTTATCAGCAATGCCAGTCAATACCACAAAACTATCGGAGCTATTGAAGCTAAGCTTCAGGTTGGCACAACACCGGGAAATCCTCAGATGTACGCCATGTTACAGAGCGCGCAGAATAATGTTCAATTAATGAACGTCAACAGCAATGCTTTGCAACAGTTGTCTGCCCGTGTCACTTCTGATGCTTCTGTTGTTAATAATCTGTTGGATTCCATTCGTGCAACGTTCAGTATTTCCGGTGCAGTTGATGAAGATCACCGCCAATTAAGAATTTTGCAAAATGAAACGAATCAAACAGCTATTTTGATTAACAGCCTGCTGAGCGAAGTCAACAGCGATGTTGCCCGTCAAATTCAATATAATGAGACAGCAAACAGCAATATTGTTCAATTAGATTCTGCAATTAAACGCGGAAGTTACGGTGTCAGCAATGTGCCGTTAAGCGCACCCATGCCGGTAATGACCTCTTCGAATAGAACAACTCCGGTTTCTTTCAGTGCCGATAATAGTGCTGTTGCAGGAAAACCTTTGTTTGTCGCTAAATTTAACAAAGGCAATGTTAATTACAAAGATGGCTTACGCCGCGCTGTTAATGCCGCAAAAGCCAAAAAGGCCAATGTTGTATTTGAAGTTGTTGCCGTTACTCCAATCAGCGGCGGTGCTTCTGCCCGCAGCAATGCACAGAATCAAGCAACAACCATTTTTCAGGAAATTGTTAATATGGGCGTCAGCGCGGAAAGAGTTAGCTTATCTTCCCGCAGCAGCGGAGATGCCTCTTCTCCTGAAGTTCAGATTTTCGTAAGATAATTTACATCTAAAAGGCTCAAGTATTTTTCTTGAGCCTTTTAAGTAAAAAAACGTTTGACAATATAGATTTGTTTATCTATATTCGGTTTTGTTCTTTAGAGAGAACAAATATTATTTCGGGGTTGTAGCTCAGTTGGGAGA
>CANDEX010000107.1 GCA_947383875.1 uncultured Azospirillum sp.
AAACAAATACGAATTAATCAAATACTACAGTTTATTAACAATAGAAGTAAGCTCGGCCTTTCTACTGATTACCATGCAGTTCCGACTAAAAGTCGATAGAGGACTTTTTTTACTCATAATTCTTGTCATTTTTCCGACATTCTTTATATTTGGAAAATCAATGCAAGAACTTTTTAATATATTAGCCAAAGATAACCAATCACCAGAAATCCACACTTTTTTTAAACATTATATTTTTAAATATTATAATCGATATGTATCAATAACCCCTCTCATCATTTACATATCCGGCTACATTAATAAAAAACTGTTCTGGATCATAGCATCCATCCCTATTACCTGTTTCTTTTTTTCTGTTATCTGTTTTTTTATATTGAGCGAACCTTTATACTATTCTCATCTTGGGGATAATACTTTTACTCGTTAGCATATATTAAAGTCCGATTATCGCCCCAACAACATCCTTTGCTTATTGCATATAACCATTGCTTTTTTAAATTTACACAATATACTGTTTTCATGATAAATCTTAAGAAACTACATCGCCCTTTTCAGCTAGTGCTCCATTTAGCGCTTCTTTTTATCATTGTGATAAATATCACACCAACAATAAATCACTATATTCCAGGCTCTCAAGACTGCAAAAAAATACATGACTACAGTTTACAAATTGTCTGCCTAAGTACAATCTTCTTTCTTATAACTATGCAATGGCAACAGAAAGTTCACAACTTCGCGCTAACATCCATTATCTTATGTACTTTATTTAATATGTTGCTGTCAGCCGCTTGCATCCACCGGCATTTTATGATTTATACTTTTGGCCCTCTGCCAACGTCAATAGAGCTTATCCTTTTAACTTCATCCAAGATGGGCTTTCTCGCCCTGCTCATCTATATTTCCGGCTTTATTAACAAAAAACTGTTCTGGAGCTTAGCCACATTTTCACTTTTATATATGCTGTCCGTGTTCATATATTACTGGGATATGTAAACCAGATTATTTATCCCGTCACACAAAATTAAACGCATCCAACACACCCTGCAAAATATAGGCGGCCGCTCCGGCATCCAGTGATTTTTTACGTTTTGAGCGGGACAAATCAGCTTCTTTAATCATCATATTTTCCACCGCTGAAGATGACAATCTCTCATCCCAGAAAAAATAAGGAAGTTTAACCTCCTGAGCCAAGCGCTGTGCAAACTTGCGAACCTCCTGCGCAATATCCCCTTCTTCTCCATTCATCTGCAAAGGCAGGCCATAAACAATGCCGCCAATTTCTTTTTCTCTGATAATTTTCTGAATCTCAGCCAAATCCGCTTGAAAATTCCCGCGTTGAATAATCTTATACGGCGTTGCCGTCATCAACAGCAAATCAGAAACCGCAACACCCAAACGTTTTGAACCATAATCAAACCCCAACAAGGCTTTGTATGGTTTCAACTGTGTTTTAAATTCTGCAATGGTCATTTTGCCTCCTCAACTCAAGGGTAAACGAAAAAACAAATTAGTCAATCCGTATTAATTATCACAAACTAAACCATATGATAATGGAAAATTAATACTCTGCGATTAATATAATGCTCAATGGAAAACCCTGTTTTAAAATGGTGATAACACAATGAAACTCAGATACTTTTTAGCACTGGCTTTATGCCTGTTCTGCACCCCGGCCAAAGCCGAATTGCAGATTGATGTCAATGGCGCAATGCGTGACCCGCTGCCCATTGCCTTTCCTGAAATGATTCACGAAGGATTCTTCCTCGGACAAACCGGCAATAAAATCCGCGACGTCGTCATTGCAGACCTAGAGCGCTCCGGCCTGTTTAAAATCATTCCAGAGGGGAGCTATATCCAAACGCTGACCTCCATCAACGAACAACCAAACTTCGTAGACTGGAAAGCTATTAATGCCCACGCTCTGGTTCAAAGCGCCATTACGGAAATTGACAGCAATCATTTGAGAATTGAATTTCGCCTGTGGGACATTTATGCCCAAAACCAACTTAAAGGACAATCTTTCACCACCACCAAAAACAACTGGCGGCGGGTCGCCCACGTTATTGCCGACGCTATTTATGAACGTCTGACCGGTGAAAAAGGCTATTTTGACACCCGCATTGTTTATGTTTCGGAAACCGGCCCCAAAACCAAACGCACCAAACGTCTGGCAATTATGGATCAGGATGGTGAAAACCATAAATTCCTCACTTCTGGAAGCTCTATGGTGCTGACACCGCGTTTCTCACCGAACCTGCAAAAAGTAACCTATATGTCTTATGCCGGCGATACGCCTCGCGTGTATATTTTGGATATTGAAACCGGGCGTCAGGAACTTCTCGGCAATTTCCCGGGCATGACCTTTGCCCCGCGTTTCTCACCCGACAGCAACAAAGTCGTTTTGAGTTACGCTTCTCGCGGCAAAAGTAACATTTATGAAATGGATTTACGCAGCCGTACCAGCAAACAACTGACCTCCGGCAGTGCAATCGACACCTCGCCGAGTTATTCTCCTGACGGTGAAAAAATTGTCTTCAACTCTGACCGCGGCGGCAACCAGCAGCTTTATGTCATGAACGCCGACGGCAGCGACATCCACCGCATCAGCTTCGGCTCAGGCCGCTATGCAACGCCGGTATGGTCCCCGCGCGGCGACTACATCGCCTTCACGAAAATGGCCGGCGGACAATTCTATATTGGCGTCATGTATCCTGATGGCTCCGGCGAACGCCTGTTGGCCAGCGGTTTTCTGGTCGAAGGCCCGACCTGGTCGCCAAACGGCCGCGTCCTGATGTATTTCCGTCAGGACAGCAGCACCGCTTCCCCGGTCAAAATTTATTCAATTGACCTGACCGGATACAACGAACGGCAGATTGTTACCCCGGGCGAAGGCTCTGACCCGGCATGGTCACCGCTTCTGCCTTAAAATCACCATTCCCCCTCTGTTTCGGCAGAGGGGGATATTCACATTGAGAAAACTATGGCTAAAATAAAATATTGTATTTGGGATGTCGGTAACGTTATCTATAATTATACCCTAGAACCGTTGCATAACTGGTGCGAACAACATACCGCCGACTTAGACACCTTCCACCGCAACAAAGGAAAATTTAATTATAATGCATACATGAAAGGACAAGTTCCTTACCCTGAACTATGCCGCCAAATCTGCGAATTTTATGCAGTGCCTTATCACAAAAATCACCCTATTGAAATAAACAAAGCCTTTCACGCCGGAATAAAAAACTACCACCCGCAAACCCGCCAAATACAGGAAGAACTGCAGCGCCAGGACATACCAAACTGTATCTTGTCAAATGCCCTGCCGATTCTGGCTGATGACAACAAAGCCGCAGACCTAATCCCACCCGAACGCCAGTTTTGTTCATTTGACTTAGGCTTGCTGAAACCCGATCCGGAAATCTATCGCGCCGTACAACAAAAACTGGGCTGCCGATTTGAAGAACTGATTTTTGTCGACGACAAACATAAAAATACCCAAGCGGCCGCCGAATTAGGAATCCACGCCATCACCTTCAAACCTCAAACAATAATTGATGAAATTCATCAAATCATCCCGCCGCATAATATACCGATTAAAAATAAAACAAGATAAAATTTAAGGATTCAAAATGCGGAAAATTAAGAAAGAAAAATGTTCACATACATAGAGAAGATATGTGAGCATCTTTCCTACACGCCAATTCTGTATTGGATACCATTATACGAGTTAAAAAACTCGGAGAATGTGGCATATAATAAGAATTAAGAAAGAAAAAAGCGCAGCATACACAAGAGTATGTGAGCATCTTTCCTCACGCCAATTCTGTATTAGATGACCATTATAGGAGTTAAAAAACTCGGAGAATGTGGCATATAATAAGAATTAAGAGAGAAAAAAGCGCAGCGTACATA
>CANDEX010000108.1 GCA_947383875.1 uncultured Azospirillum sp.
ATACCGTGGAAAAAGGGCGGGCGATTTTGTCTTGGATAAAAGTGCGTAATTACCGCTTGGTACGAAGCATAGCGTTTGAAAGCGAATATAATGGCTTGAAGTGCATTTGCGCCAATATGCCGCAAGGTTATTCAGAATTTTTTGATTCTTTGGAAAATATCAAAGACTATGATTTTATGGTCAACTTTTTTATGAATAAGAAAAAACGTTGGAATTTGTCTTTTTACAGTGACAAGAATCATGTTGATGTGTCAAAGATTGCGGCGGTATTCGGCGGCGGCGGGCATTTACACGCCGCGGGAGCTTCAAAGCTGGTTGAACTTCCTGAATTCTTAAGAAGAAAACATGACTAAGCATTGGTCTAAAGTCGAATATCTGCACGAAAGCGTTACTAATCCTAATATCATTATCAAAGGGACGCACAGTTATTACAGTAATGCGTGGAGCCGTGGTTTTGAGAAATATGTTGTTCGGTATTTGTATGGTGATAAATATAGTCTGGCGCATTGGGAGCCCCTGTGGGAATTAGATAAGCTTTATATCGGCGATTATGTGTGTATTGGTGGTGAAGCCGTTATTTTGATGGGCGGCAATAATACCCATCGTACGGATTGGTTCAGCTGTTATCCTTTTCCTGACAAGATTACGGAGGCCTATGAACGAAAAGGCGATACGCATATCGGCGATGGCGTGTGGATTGGAATGCGGGCGATGATTATGCCCGGCGTGACGATAGGCGAGGGAGCGGTGATTGCGGCGAATGCCGTGGTTACCAAAGATGTTGCGCCTTATACTATTGTTGGCGGAAATCCGGCAAAAGTTATAAAAAAACGTTTTGACGACGATGTTATCCGTGAGATTTTGGCCTTACATTTATATGATTTGCCGGAAGAAAAGTTTGCTGCTTTGCGCGATGTGCTGTGCGGCAATGATATTGCGGTCCTAAAAAAGGCGGTCGAAGCTCTTTGAAATACAGCCCCGGAAATTCCGGGGCTGTTTGATTAGGCGACAAATTCTATTTTTATTTTCCGGCCGAATATGGATGCCAGATAATTCATCTCACCAATATTGGGTGTTGCCTGGCCATTGATTAATGTTTGTAAATATAACGGTGACCAGCAGGTAATCTGTGCCAGTTCCGTTATGCTTAGCTTGTTTTCGGTCAATAGATTTTGCAAAATTCCGGCAATGTCCTGCCGTAGATTTTTCAGGTTGGTTGTACGTTGTCTTTTTTTTATCATTTTCAAACTCCATTTTTGTTTTGCCTGTGATTCGTAAAATCCCCTCCATTCCTCCCCTTAATTTTAAGGGGAGGTTAGGTAGGGATTAATAATTCCGGCTTTATTAATTTGCCGAGATCACTTCGTCACACGTTCCTCGTGATGACATTCAAGTTAAACAAAACCCACCTTTTTGCAAAGGTGGGGGAGTTGGAAACTGCTTCAAGAACCAGTCCGGGTTATTCGCGCATAGCCTTATATCCCCGGCTCCCCTCAAAAGGAGTCGTTCTTTTCTTGAAGAGGAGCTTCCACACTCCACAAACCATCTCTGGCCTGCAAATTCAGGTTAAGTCATAAAAGTTAAATTGCGGTAAATGCTTTGGTGGAAAAGGGATTTTTTGCTTGTTAATTGAGGAAATATGTGTAAAATCAGGCAGTGAATTTAAGCAAAAATAATAAAAACGGAGAGAAACTTCATGTCTAAAATTTTAGTTACTTCAGCATTGCCTTATGTAAACGGAGTGCCGCATTTGGGGCACATGGTCGGCTGTTTGTTGCCGTCAGATGTTTATGCGCGGTTTATGCGAATGTCCGGGCATGAGGTTTTGTATATCTGCGGGACTGATGAGCATGGCACGCCTTCTGAAGTCGGTGCAGCCAAAGAGGGGATGGATGTTGGTGATTATTGTCTGAAATATCATAATCGCCATAAGGAAGCTTATGATGCTTTTAACCTTTCTTTTGATTATTTCGGTCGTACCAGCAGTGATGAAAACAAAGAAATTACTTATCACATTTTTGAACAGCTGGATAAAAACGGTTTGATTGAAGAACAGAGTATTAAGCAAATATTCTCGATTGATGATAATCGTTTTCTGCCGGATAGATATGTCACCGGGACTTGTCCGCATTGCGGCTACGACAAAGCGCGCGGCGACCAGTGTGAAAATTGCACCAAAGTTTTAGATCCGACCGAACTGATTAATCCGCGGAGTACTATTTCCGGTTCGACTAATTTGGAAGTGCGTGAAACCAAACATTTGTTTTTGAATTTGCCGAAGTTGGAAGCTAAGCTGGCGGAATGGGTGAAAGGCAAAGAACCTTATTGGCCGGATGTGGCTTATTCCATTGCTCAGAAATGGCTGAAAGAAGGTTTACGTCCGCGTTGCATTACCCGTGATTTGAAATGGGGATTTCCCGTTAATAAGCCCGGGTTTGAAGACAAGGTTTTTTATGTGTGGTTTGATGCGCCGATTGGCTATATCGGTATTACCAAGCAATGGGCTGATGTAAAGCCTGGCGAAAGAAACTGGAAAGATTGGTGGTTGGATGCCAATGATGTCCACTATGTTCAGTTTATGGGTAAAGATAACGTGCCGTTCCACTCCATTTCATTTCCGGCGACCTTGCTCGGAACAGGTGAAAACTGGACTAAGGTGGATTATCTGAAGGGCATGAGCTATCTGACTTTTGAAGGCGGAAAATTTTCCAAATCAGAGCAGCGTGGTGTGTTTGCCGAAGATGCCGTAAAGGAATTTCCTGCTGATTACTGGCGTTATTGGTTAATGTCCAACGCGCCGGAAGCTTCTGATTCCAGCTTTACGTTTGACTTGTTTGCCGGAGTTGTCAATAAAGACTTAAACGGTGTGTTGGGTAATTTTGTTTCCCGCGTGATGAAAATGACAGCATCAAAGATAGGGGCAGAAGTTCCGGCAGGCGGTGAAATGACAGAAGTTGAGCAACAGCTGATTTCTGATTTGCAGGAGAAAGTCAATAATTATTGCAAATATATGGAAGGGTTGGAATTCAAAAAGGCGTTGAACGAGTTGCGGGCTATTTGGGTTGATGGCAACAACTATATTTCCGTGACAGAACCTTGGACGGTTATCAAAACAGATCCTGAACGGGCGGCGGCTATTTTGCGCGTTTGTCTGAATTTGATTCGCATTTATGCAATTTTGTCTTATCCGATTATGCCGGAAACAGCAGAGAAAATGCTGGCAAAATTTGGCCTGAAAATAGAGGATATGCCGGGGCTGAATAATTTTGATGCGGCTGCGGAAATTCAGGCATTGAAGCCGGGGCAGGCGTTTGAAGTCGGAGACCCTTTATTTGAACGTATTGCTCCTGAAAAAATTGAGGAATTGAAAGTTAAGTACGGAAGTGATAAGAAATGAGTTTGAGAAGAAGAGACAGAGATAGTATCGGCCCAATGACGGGCTGGGCAGCTTTTTTTCATAAATTGGCGATGTTTATCTTGTTTCCGCTGAGGAAGCCGCTGATTTTCTTTCCTTTATTGCTGATTTTGTTTATGGCACCGACGTTTAACGGAGTGAAACCTGCGGAGGTTCATCGCTGGTATTGGGGAAAGATTAAGCAATATACCCTTGCTGTGACGGATTTGGTCTCTGAAAAGACTAAAAAGGTTTTGCCTAAAGATTTCAAAATTAAAGTTCCCTCCATTGGCAATAGTGCTTCGGAAATTAAAGGGACGGATAAATTGGTTGAGTATCCGACAG
>CANDEX010000109.1 GCA_947383875.1 uncultured Azospirillum sp.
TAAATTTTTATTTGTTAATTTTTTTAAGCAGCCTGTTAATAATTATTAACAAGAGGCGGAATAAAGTTGAATAATAGGCAAGATAAACCTAAATTGGAAAAAAAGGAGATGTCATGTCACTGCGACTGGATAATATCATCGGTGAGATAAATAAGCTGGAGACAAACGCCTATTTCGGGCGTGTGACAGCTGTTCAGGGGCTGTTTGTGGAAGTGAGCGGCATTCGTGCGCCGTTGACTATCGGTGACCGGTGCTGTGTTCATACCACTCATCAGACAAAGGTTCCTTGTGAACTGGTTAGTTTTAAAGGAGATAAGCTGCTGGTTATGCCCTATGGTTCCTTGCAGGGGATAGGTCCCGGTTGCCGAGTGGATGTTGAAAATGCCGCTCCGGTGATTTATCCGCATATTTCATGGTTAGGGAGAATCGTTAATGCTTTCGGAGAAGCTATTGACGGAAAAGGGCCTTTAATCAAGGGCAGCAAGCCTTATTATATCAAATCTTCTCCGCCGCCGGCAGCCTTTCGTGATAGAGTGTGCGGCAAGGTTGATCTCGGTGTTCGAGCCGTGAATACTTTTCTCACCATCTGTAAGGGACAGCGTATGGGTATTTTTGCCGGGTCCGGTGTCGGGAAATCTACGTTGATGTCTATGATGGCTAAGCATACCACTTCGGATGTTTCCGTCATTGGGCTTATTGGCGAGCGCGGAAGAGAAGCTAAAGAGTTTGTGGAAGACGTGTTGGGTATTGAGGGATTGGAAAAGTCCGTTTTGGTGATGGCGACTTCTGATGAAAGTCCGTTGATGCGCAGGCAGGCTGCTTATGTTACCATGGCAATTGCCGAGTATTTTCGTGATTTGAATAAAGATGTTTTGTGTATGATGGATTCTATTACCCGTTTTGCTATGGCTCAGCGCGAGATTTCTTTATCTGTCGGAGAACCTCCGGCTTCTAAAGGTTATACACCAAGTGTGTTTGCAGAACTGCCGCGCCTGTTAGAGCGTGCGGGGCCGGGAGCAGGTTGTGGCACGATTACCGGTTTGTTTACCGTTTTGGTGGACGGAGATGATCATAATGAACCGGTGGCTGATGCCGTGCGGTCAATTTTGGATGGGCATATTGTGCTGGATCGTTCGATTGCCGAGAGAAACAGGTATCCGGCGATTAATATTCTGCGCTCAATTTCTCGTACGATGCCGGATTGTGATACGCCGGAAGAGTTTGCACTGGTATCTAAGGCCAGAAAGTATATTGCAGCCTATGAAGATATGGCGGAATTAATTCGTTTGGGGGCTTATAAAGCCGGTTCCAGTCGTGAGGTGGATGAGGCGATTTTTTATTATCCGAAGATTGAGGCCTTTTTGTCTCAGACAAAAGGTGAGAAAGTAACTTTGGGTGAGGGGTATCAGCAGCTTAAGGAGATTTTGGATACACCGTTTGTCGCAACTCAAGGGTAAGTAAATGAAAAATTCTCTGAAGGTTCTTAACCGAATTCAAAAATTTAATATTGATGAACAGCGTAAAATTTTAGCAGAGCTGATGAATCGACAGGATATTCTGAATGCTCAACTGGAGCAACTTAATCAATCTTTTGAACAGGAGAAAGAATTTGCACGGAATAATTCCGGTATGGGAGATTTTGGTGCTTATATTAAACGTTATATGCAGCAACGTGAACAGCTGGAAAGTCAAATTTCTGTTTTGGAAGCTAAGATTGAACATGAGCGTGATGTTATGGCCGATATGTTTAAGGAACAAAAGACATATGAAATTGTCGACAGGCAACGAACTGAACGCATAGAAAAAGAAGAAGAATTAAAAACGCAGAAAACGCTTGATGAAATCGGAACTAATACTTATATAAAAAATAACAAATAATTTATGACAGGAGATAAACGATGGCTTTTGAATTACCGGAATTGCCTTATGCTAAGGATGCGTTGGAGCCGTATATTTCAGAAAATACAATGGATTTCCATTATGGCAAGCATCATAAGGCTTATGTTGATAATCTGAACAATTTGGTTAAAGATACGGAATTTGAAAATATGGAGTTGGATGAGGTGATTAAAGCCACTGTCGGTCGCTCCGAATTTACGGCAATATTTAATAATGCTGCGCAGGCGTGGAATCACACCTTTTTCTGGAATAGTGTGGTTCCGGATGGCGGGCAAGAACCTAAAGGTGAGTTAAAAGACCGTATTATTCGTGATTTCGGCAGTTATGATAAGTTTAAAGAAGATTTTAAAGCCGCTGCCGTTTCCCAGTTCGGTTCCGGCTGGGCGTGGCTGGTTGAAGATAAAGACGGTAAATTGCAGATTATGAAAACCTCTAATGCTGATACGCCTTTAGCTCATGGTTTGACTCCGATTGTGACTTGTGATGTGTGGGAGCATGCGTATTATCTGGATTATCAGAATCGTCGGGCTGATTTTGTCAGTGCGTTTTTGGATCATCTGGTCAAGCTGTAGTTTGGGCACAAAACAAAGTTGAAGAAACCGCTTGGCAGACAGGCGGTTTTCTTTTGGTCTGAATATCTTTGACTATTTAATTGCTTTTTAATAAATCTGTGCTTAATTTATTACAGTTTATGTTGATTAATTTTGTCTAAAATGATAAGATAAGTTGAAGTAATCATTTCAGGAGAGTCGATATGAGTTATGAAAATGCGCCTGTTATGTTGACCCATGGTCGTCATTATGTTTGCGGCAGTCAGCCTTCGGGAAACAGAGAAGCCGAGGGTGATTTGAAGCAGACTTTGAAAACTGTTTCCGCGTTATTTAAAGCACCGGAGGGGAAATCTGTCGATTTTTCAATGATTAACCGCGGTAGGGATTATTAATCAGATGTCAGGCTACACGACAGAGAACAAGTTTGTAATTGCTGAAGGAGACGAAGGGGATTTGTATGTCTTTCTTCAGGCTAAAAAAGCACATCCTGATGAACCTCGGATTATTTATGATGGTTATGATCATGCGATTTTTATGCGTCGTCCCGAGGAGCGGATTATCTTAGATTATATTCATCCCGAAGTTCGTTCCCAGTTGCGGAAGGCTAAACGGGTGGTGATGGTGGAAACCATCTTGGAGAATATCAAGGAAAGTTATTATGCCGATATGCAAATGGTGGAGAAAATTCCGGTCGATTGGAGCAAAATCGGTTTGAAAACGTGGGAAGAAATTGTCCTCAATGATAAGCAAGCTTAAAAAAGAGCTTGCTTTTTTTTCAAATATAGCCTATTACAGTCTTGTCTAAACGGTCCCATCGTCTAGAGGCCTAGGACGCGGCCCTCTCAAGGCTGCAACACGGGTTCAAATCCCGTTGGGATCACCAATTAATAAAAAAACACCCTCTTTATTGGGGTGTTTTTTTTATTAGGTGATACCCAAACCAATCGAACATCGCCGGAGGCTTGCTCTCTTGGACGGGATTTGAATTTTCATAATTTCGCCTCAGTTGCTGTCGCTTTCTTCGCTCAATAATGAAAACTAGGGGTACGGAACGTGAAAAGCCTGACATAGGTCAGCCTTTTCATCCTACCCCGGCGTTGGGATCACCAATACAAACGGTAGGTATAAAAACCTGCCGTTTTTCTTTATTTTCCAAGCCTTTCAGCAAGTTCGAATGTTCATTTTTTGAAAATGACATTTTGGGAAGCTTTCCGAACTCTTTTATGCAAAAATCTTTGTTTTTCAATGTTTTGAATGAGTTAGAATCTCGTTAGGT
>CANDEX010000110.1 GCA_947383875.1 uncultured Azospirillum sp.
TTCAATAAGCGTAACAGCAATACCTCCCACCAAAGGCAAAATAATTAGCCCGCTACAGAACAACATAACATCCTCTAGGGTGTAAAAAATTTTCCCCAGCTTCAACGCAAACACGACAAATAGAAAAGAAAACAGAACGAGAAGAAGCACCATCAAAACCCAATTTCTGATTTTGTCAGCCATTTTCCTCGCGACAATAAACGCGTCAGCTGCTTCTTGGTTTGGTGTGAAAATAACTATCCCTTCGGACAACTCATTAATCACCTCAAAACTGCTATTGTACGGAAATTGCGCACAAAAAACCTTAAATAATTGTTTTGAATCCATATGATATAATTTAAAAATAATTGATTTTCACCGATACCATAGCTCAAAAACAAATAAATACAACTGTTTTCTATTGTATTTTGGCGCAAAACAATATACTATTTCCGCAAAATTAATCATTATGTCTTACCTCAAAATTATTACCAATGAAACGAAAACAATTATTATTACAAGCTGAAGACGAGTTAAAAGAATACTTTGTCAAAATCGTGCATATCGGATGCACATTCTACTGTGAAGAAATGCACACACACAAAGCCTATTCTGACATCATCAAGAGTCTGCATCGAAAGCTGCAATTGCCGATACAATTAATTGTCCGCCGCAATTCTGAACTGTTTTTTTATGGAAAAGAAGCAACTGCCCAAGCCTTATATAACGGCTTTCCCCAACCACTCGGACAACCGAGAAAGGATTTAGACCTGTGGGTATGGAGTGGGGAAATCCCTGCCGACATAACTTGGGAAGACATCATCGATATTATCATTTAACATTAAAGCACTTCATTCTATGAAAACTAAAGAAACCTTTTCATTGCAGATTGATGCCGTATTCGACATTCACGGCCAAGGAATCATTGTAACAGGACGTGTTGAAACCGGAAAAATTAAAACCGGGGACTTGCTCAAAATTTCCGGAAACAATATTGAGCTAAACACAAAATGCCTCAAATTGCAAAAATACTTGCGCCCAATTACAGAAGCTGCAGCAGGAGAATACATTGGCATCACTTTGTCCGATGTTTCCAAATCGCAGATCAGCCGAGGTATGCAATTATCTTCTGATTAACAAATAAACGCCGGTTGCAATCCGGCGTTTATTTTTTGGCTCTCGCGGCAATAAAAAAGACACAAAAAAAGATCCGCTTTTATCATCTGCGAACCTTTAATTCCTAATTTATAGCACTGATAATATCAGCAAAACAACAATACTCCCAAAAAACATTAACGGAGAACTGCAATTGCTATTATGCGCATTACCATATTGATCATAGCGGGGAGAATGCTTATTATCCCGCATATTATCAATAACCAAACCAATAATCCCCAATAAGATAAAGGCGATAACAAAGATAATTGTCTTTGCTTCAAAACTTAACATATTCATGGCATAAATTATTTAGATGATACAATCGTAATAATGTGATTTAACAGGTTTTTATTATCACTAATTTGCTTATCAGAAAGACTTGCTGCCTTTTGCAAAATCATTACCGCTTCTTCTTTCGGCACTTGACATAATTTTTGTGCTAAAAACGGGTTTTGATTAATCATCGAACATAAAAAATTAAACGTTTCTACGAATTTGCAAATTCTATAACTCTCCAAATCAATAGTTTCCTTTGCTCGTTTCAAATGATAAATATCCTGCAACCGCCTATTCAATGTAACATCAATCTCTTTAGAAAAAAAATTCTCACGAATCGCAAGAACCAAATACTCTTCTTCAGAAGACTGTCCCTTAGAAGCTGTACCAGATTTAACTTTCCTCCAAACAGCAAATACACATAATGCCACAAATACTGCAAATATAACCAGTGTTTTCATAATTAAAAAATTAAAATAAATAATTAATTAAATAATAAACTTTCTTAACATTGTACATATCATAAAAAATATTTTTGTCAATTTCTCCAATATCAAAAACAGAATACTTTATAATATAGAATACTAGCCCACACAACCATCCTCTGAGATGAACTTCCAAACCACCCCTCTTGCAACCAGCATCCACCTACCTCGCTTCTTCACCCCACTCTGCCACCCTGCATCCGCCAGCCTCGCTTCCCGCCCAATCTCTAACCTGTTTACCTCTCCTGCCATCTCCCTTACCAAACTCAATCCCACATCAATATGCATCCATCTATTCACAATCTTTTAAAACAAAAAAACCACCCAAATGGTGGCTCTTTAATAACTGAAATGACAAACACTGACGTCGCTTTGCTCCGCTGCTTCATCATTGCTCGGGCTATTCAGCCCTCCGCAACATACTCCCGTCTGCCTCTCCTCCTTGTCGAACCAGCTTTCTCGCTGGTTCAAACTCATATCTTCTCAATCTTTTAAAATAAAAATGCCACCTTTAGGGTGGCATTTTTATTTTAATGGTCGGAGTGACTGGACTCGAACCAGCGACCTCTACGTCCCGAACGTAGCGTTCTACCAGGCTGAACTACACTCCGTTATCCTGACTTGCCTATGTTTATCACAAAAAATAAATTTAACAAGTCTTTTTTATATAAATAAATTACAAAAAATAATTTTTTTTAATAAAAAAACAAAAAAAATTCTGATACCCTCTGTATTTTCTATAAAAAACAATTACATATAAAAAATAAAAAACAATTAAACAAAAATTGACAAATAAAAATTTTATGCTATATTAGCGTTAACCTTTTGTTAATAACTTTATAAATAGAGAGATATCATGAAAAAGTTTCTTGTTTTGACTGCTTTAATGTTTGTATCTGCCTGTGCTTCCGGCCCTATCTACCGCAGCAACACCCAAGCTGATTATACTCATTACAACTGCACCGGCCGCCGCCCTTGCAATGCCGCCCCCAAACAGATTGTCAAACAAGCTCCGGCTTCTCAACCCATTATGGTTTATGAAGCTCCTCGTCAGGTTGTTACACCTTGCAATGCTGTGGCTAACAGACAAGTTCAAGTAGCAGCCCAACCATGCAATAGCTGCGCTCCTTCTGTTAAAGTTGTCAAAGAACCTGTAGAAATTGTTTATAAAAAAACAACGACAACCACCGTTTATGAACCAAGAACCACAACTGACGTAACTTACGAAAAAGAAGCAATCGTCACCAAAACCATCGTAACCACACAAACACAAGAAGCTGCTCCTACTCCGGTTCAAGTTCAAGTCGAAACCCCGAAAGTAGAAACAATTTCTTATACTATCGATTCGGCCACAACAGAAAATACCGCTCCGGTTATGCCGGCTGAAGAAATCAAATAATTTCTCTAAAAAAACTTCTTATACGCCCCGCCAGCAAAGCGGGGCTTTTTATTTCCCCCTCCAAAAGAAATAATTAATTACTATATAAATAACGACACGAATCGCGCATAATATCTAAGGATAACAATTATGGAATGGAAACAATCTCACAAAATATTTTTTTGCAGTCATTATTGTTTTTCTAATTTTAGCTCTTAGTTTATTTAATTGAATAGTAAGGAGATAAAAACATGAAATGGTGGCATTGGATAGTTGTTTTAGTGTTTATTTTTGCCGTAATCATCTCACTTTTCTTTTAAAGCAGATAAAATTACCATTTAGGTATTGACAAGACTGCTGAAAAGTCGTATGTATACGCTGTCTTAAGTGATAAACATATCGCGGGGTGGAGCAGCCCGGTAGCTCGTCAGGCTCATAACCTGAAGGTC
>CANDEX010000111.1 GCA_947383875.1 uncultured Azospirillum sp.
GCAAGCATTAATTTACATAATTTTAATTTTTTTATTTAATTTCTTCAATTTCCACTAAATTACGTTTTTCAGCATCATCAGTAACGTTTATTACCTTAATGCTGAAATTTTTATAACCTTTATTCAACAGCAGCGAGCGGATTTCTGTTGCCCGATCAAGACTCAGTTTTTTCTTTTTGAAAGAATTTTCACCGTTGTCATAATTATAGGCATAAATGGCGATTTTATGCTTATGCGGATCTTCAAAACCGTTAATCAGAGCCAAAATCTTTTCCGCATTTTGCGGTGAAACGGTGTAATCGCCGTCATCAAACATAATCTTTCCTTCAGAAGGAATAAGATTTTCCGTTTCAACAACAGCCGGGATAAGCGGCTGAATAACTTCGGGTTCAGCAGCGGGTTCCGGCTTCAAAATAACGGGAGCCGGTTCTGCTTCAGCCGTTTCCTGTTGTATAACCGGTGCTGTTTCCGTTTGAGACAATTCTGCTTTTGTCTCCGGTTGAGCAGCTTCCTCCGTCGGTTTTTCAGCCTCACTCGGCACTGCGATAGGTGTTTCTTGAATAAAGTCAGAAAGCGGTTCGGCAACAGGAGCTATTTCTTCTCTTGTTTCTGTTACCGGTTCCGGTAAAGTTATCGGCTTCGGCGACGTCTCTTCGTCTTTCTTTTCTTCCGCCAACATCTGAGGAATTTCCGGAGCTTGCGGGGCTATAACGATAGACTGTCCGGTTGCCGTTTCTTCAACATCAACTTTCACCGGAGCAACTTTTTTAACCGTCTTTTTCTTGGCTTTCTTTTTCACGGCTTTTTTTACCGGAGCTTTCTTAACCACCGGAAATAAAGGCTGGGTTTCCACAAACAGAGAATCGCCCGGCTGCAAATTATTCAACACAGACAAATCTACATAAACATCATCCGCGGCCTGTACCGAAACCGCACTCAGCAAAACCAGCGCGCAAACCGACGTTTTTACCAGATGTTTAAACTGCATGATATCCCTCCCTAATGATTATTCAGATAATAATTCGCCAAGTTTCCGTCCCAGTTCACTGTTGACGGCAAACAGATTTCCGGAATTAATGACAATATCCAGATTTTCCGTACGTTTGTCTTTCTGATCAATATCATAGATATGACCACCGGCCTCTTTCACCAACAGCATCCCTGCGGCAAACTCGCCCAGCTTATTGCCGCGGCTGACTGCTGCATCATACTTGCCGGAAGCCACATAAGCCAAATCCAGCGCGCAAGAACCGGAGATGCGCAAATTGTCGGTAGCCGCAACCAGCTTCTTTTGCAACGAATCATATTCGCTGACATTTTCCTGATAATTGACCAAAGTGCTGACCAAAGCTTCTTTAACATCTTTACGCGCAGAAACACGCAAACGTTCATGATTGCGGAATCCTTCTTTATAGGCTCCCTTGCCTTTTTCGGCAAAGTAAAGATTATCGGCAGCCGGATTATAGACAACTGCCGCAGTAATCGTACCGCCTTCATAAACAGCAACGCTGACAGCGAAATGAGGAATGCCGTGAGCATAATTGTTTAAGCCGTCAATCGGCGCAACAATAAAGCAAGGACGACTTCCGAGTTTTTCCGCTTCGGTAACGATGGCATAATCAGGATGAATCTTGCCTAATTCAACCTGCAAGGCTTTAGAAACACGAGTGTAGGAAGCCACAACAAATTCCTTATAGCCTTTTACGGAAGACTGCAGTTGTTCAATCTCGCTGAAATCACGGTTCAGTGAAGAAGCTGCTTTTTTTACCGCATTAATCAGCAGGGAAAATGACGGAGACAAATATGACATTATTTAGCTCTTTCAACATAGTTAGCTTCAGCAGTACCAACAACAATTTTATCGCCAACTCCGATAAACGGCGGAACACTGGTACGAACACCATTATCTAAAATGGCCGGTTTATAAGAAGAAGCAGCTGTTTGTCCTTTAACAACAGGCTCGGTTTCAACAACTTCGCAAACAACCTGCTGCGGCAGTTCAACCGAAATCGGTTTACCATCAATAAAGCTGATGATTACCTGCATACCATCTGTCATAAACGGACGACTGTCACCCAAAATATCAGCAGGCATGGAGAATTGATCAAACGTTTCGCTATCCATAAAAGTCAGGCCGGTGGCATCTTCAAACAGGAACTGGCAGTCTTTTTCCTCAACCATCAGTTTTTCAACAGTATCTTCCGTACGGAAGCGTTCGTTGGTTTTGGTTCCTTCTTCAACTGCTTTCATTTCCACCTGCATAAAGGCACCGCCTTTACCCGGTTTAATGTGCATAGCTTTGGTGATGGTCCAAGGTTTGTTTTTATATTCGATTACCCAACCAATGCGAATAGAACCTGCAAGTTGTTTCATATATATTCTCCGTATTTACAATTTTAAAAATGATTGAATTGATTTCGAGACTCGAAATTTTAATCAAGAACTTAATCTAATCTTTGTTTTTTAGCAACAAAAATCGTATATTCGCGGTCTGATAAAATGACAATATCGCAATCAAAGGACTGAAAATCGACATTTTCATCCCGGCACAACACCGCAGACTGGATTAAAAATAATTCATTATACCAGCTGACAAGTTCCCGCACCTGTTCAATTCCGTCATTCCACCCTTGAAAAACCAAAAAGTCCGGCTC
This sequence comes from uncultured Azospirillum sp., assembly GCA_947383875.1. The sequence goes on from CANDEX010000111.1 coordinate 2,655, forward strand.
AAACTCGCTAATAACCATGGCTTCATGACGGCGGTTGCGCGAAATGGCTCCGATTATCACATTTTTACCCAGAAAATTACGCAAAAACTGAAATTCCGCTTTAGGTTTTTCATTTTTACTCAAATCCGCAACAACACCATCAAGCTCCAGTTCTTTACATAATTCCGGTGCTTTTTCCCCTCCGACAAGCACCAATTTGCCGGCCTGTTTCGCCTCTTTCGCAAAGTGTCGGTTGAATTCTTTACTCATTGACGAATCGAGCAAAAAGCATTCCGCTCCGGAATTGTCGATGAGAGAAGTGTTTTCTTCTGTTACTCTGATAATAAACTTTTGCATAAGATTTCTTTGCCGCTTGAATTAATATTTATAGAAAGTATTATGCTTCATACTATATGCAAAGAATCCCTTAAAAGGAAGCGAAATTTTATCATGACCGAAAAAAACGCAGATTTTCCTCGTACGACCGCGGCGTTTGCGGACTTGAGCGCAGCTCTCGCACAGCTTGACAACGCGATTGACAATAAGAAAAGCGAATTGGCACAAAAAGCCAAAAACCATCAATCAGAACTTAAGGAAAACGAAGCGCGGCTTAACCTGCTTAAGAATTCTTCTCAGAATATCATCAACAACATTAACCAGGTAATGATCCGCCTCGACAACGTATTGGAAAACAATGGCACAAGTAACAATAACAATTAATTCCCGCGAATATGCCGTTGCCTGCGAAGATGGGCAGGAAGTACGGATTATACAGTTATCGCGTCTGCTGGATGAAAAGGCGCGCATGATTACCGGCGGCAGCCTGCAAGTGAACGAAAATATGCTGCTGGCGATGGTCGGATTGTTACTGGCGGATGAATTGTCTGAGTTGAAAAAAGGTCATATTCCGGCAGCGGCTCCGGCTTCTGCTGTGGATAACTCGCGACTCCTTGAAATGGATGGCTCTCTGGCCGAAAATTTGCAAAATCTGGCTAAAGAAATAAATTCTGTTGCAAAAAAAATCGAATCATTATAAGCTATCGGCATAGG
>CANDEX010000112.1 GCA_947383875.1 uncultured Azospirillum sp.
CCGTTTGGCAGATGCGGGGTATACGGAAGTCAATGCCGGTTTGTGGTATAAAGATTCTACGGCTGTTGTGTTGAAAGATTTGATTATCAACAGTTCTCTCCTGAAAAATCCGTTAGGCAAAGCATATAATTCTTGGCGCGGTGAAGCCGCATTTTATAAATATGATGATTACAAAGAATGTTCTTCCTATAATCGTCCCAAATTGACGTTTACTATTGAGCATAATATGTTTAGTAATAACTTGGATAATCTTACCATAGTTATTGATCATAACAATAACTCTAATGAAGCTCATACTAACGCTATCGGGGATTTTGTTTGGCGCGATATTTATGTGACATCTACGAATACTGCGTCCCGATTGAATAATAGTCAGTGGTTGGATGGTGTTGCATTTGGTTCTTTGCGTATTAATATTGAAGGTCATATTACCTTGTTGGGAGTAAATACATTTACGACAGATAAATATACTTCCTTGGAATCGAGGGCTTATGATAGAGATAATACTAATAAAATAGCGCATCATTTTTTTGAATTACATGGTGGTAGTTGGTTAACTATGAATGGCAGTTCCAATACATTTCAATATGTTCCTATTTTATTGCATCGTTGTAATCCAGCTTGTTTTGTTTGGTTGCAAAATGGAGCTTCAATGTCGATGCCTGATAACGGTGTTGTTCTTAATCGTGATTCCGGAATGTTCTATATGGATAATTCAACGGCAGATTTATATGCTCTGCGTGCAAGCGGATGCGGAAAAAGTTGTCAAAATATATTAATCAACAATAATTCTTTATTAAAACTTAATATGAGGTTGCGACTGTATGATTCTCGTCTGCATTTGAGAAATAACTCGACTTTAATAACGCAGGATAAGATGATTGAAGTTTGTAATGGTGATGGAATTTGTCTGGGCAGCGGTGCAACATTAAAAAGCGGTAATGGCACTTATTCTGTAACAGGACCTGCCAGTTATACCGCAGCTCCGGGAAAAGGAAAATGTGACAATGCAACAGCCGGATACAGCGATTGGTATCGAACGAGTGCCTCTGAAGTTTGTAGTGCTTGTGGTTACTATAGTGATTTTACACGTTGTCCTTAAGCGGAGCTGTTTATAGTGTTATTTGATAATCTTAGCACTTTCGATATCTTTGAAATAGCGGACGGTGTCAGCCTTTAATTCACTGGTAGCGTCGTCATCACAGACAATTATGGCATGTTGATGCATTTGCAGAATGCTTATCGGCCACATATGGTTGATACTTTCCTCAATGGCATGATGCAGGGCTTGAGATTTATTACTTCCCGTTGCTAAAATCATGACTTCATCAGCATCCATTATTGTGCCGATGCCGACTGTCAGTGCTGTTCGGGGAACTTGATTGATATCTCCGTCAAAAAAGCGGGAGTTAGCTTTGACTGTTTCCGTCGTTAAGGTTTTAATACGGGTGCGAGATGTCAATGATGATCCCGGTTCGTTAAAGGCGATATGCCCATCAGAGCCAACTCCGCCCAAAAACAAATTGATTTTGCCGTAGGATTTTATTTTTTCTTCATAGGAGCGGCATTCTTCGGCATAATCATGGGTCATGCCGTCAAGTAAATGAATGTTTTGCGGTTGGATATCAATATGTTTGAAGAAGTTTTCATGCATAAAGTAGTGGTAGCTTTGCGGATGTTCGGGTGGCAGGCCGATGTATTCATCCATGTTAAACGTTACAACGTTTTTAAAAGAAACTTTTCCTGCTTGATATTGGCGAATGAGCTCTTGATAAGTTCCAAGAGGGGTGGAGCCGGTCGGTAATCCTAGGACAAACGGTTTTGCGGCGGTTGGGCGAAAAGCCTTAATGCGATAAACAATATAGTTTGCCGCCCATAGAGAACATTGGTCATAATCAGGATGAATCAGAACGCGCATGGTGTTTTTCCTTGTTCAAAAAATTGTCCGTTAATGATGGTATATTTTATATTAAAATCTTTATCAAAGACGACTAAATCAGCATCATATCCGGGAGCAATTAAACCGAGGTGCTCCCTACGCATGATTTTTGCCGGATTAGTCGAGGCCGTTTGTACGGCTTGGTCAAGTGTCAAGCCGAAAGATGTCAGGTTTTTAACACCGTCAATCATTGTTAGGGCTGAACCTGCAATAACATTGTCTGATTTACGATAAAAACATTTGTCAAGGTAGACTTCATCGCCATTAGCTATTAATGGCAAGGTCTCCTGTTTGGCGGTTTTGAGTGAATCTGTGACTAAAACAAGTTTATCTAAGGGTTTGCAGCGGAGCAGAAATTTAATAAATTCGGGGTTAATGTGTATGCCGTCGGCAATTAATTCGCAAGACATTTCCGGATGGATAAATACGGCACCGACGGCTCCCGGGTCGCGGTGATGCATTCTGCTCATGGCGTTAAACAGGTGGGTGGTATGCAATATGCGGACCTGCATTCCTTCAACCATCTGTTCATAGGTGGCATTGGTGTGCCCTGCTTGCAGGACGATGCCTTGAGAAATGCAGTAAAGAGCCAATTCGCGCATATTTTTCAATTCCGGAGCCAGCGTCATATTAATGATGTGACCTTCGGCCGCTTTTAGGAGTTCATCCATCAATGCAATATCAACAGGGCTTATCGAATCGGCTGTTTGAACGCCGAGGCGGTCAGGTGAGATAAATGGGCCTTCCAAGTGGATGCCCAGAATTTTTGCTCCTTTTTCGTGTCCCATCGCTTCGACTATGGCTCTGATGGCTCTAATCATTTGCTCTTTAGGGCCGCTGTATAATGTCGGGATGAAAGAGGTAACTCCGTATTGCGGCAGGATTTCCGACATCTTTAAAATAGAAGCGGAACTTGAGTCATCGGTTCCAAAGCCGCCAATACCGTGGATGTGCGTATCCATAAATCCCGGGGCAATGTAGGCTCCTTGCATATCAATAAATTTAACGTCAGAATCGAATTTTTTGCGTGAAAAGCGATTTTCATTAAAAACATCGATAATTTTGTAGCTTTTGAGCAGAACAGCACAATTATTCATGACTGAATAGCCAGTCAGCAGGTTGGCGTTGTGCAGGCAAATTTCAGAACTCATTATGTAACTTTCATTATTGCGAATCTAATGGCAATTATTATAGGATGCAAAAGTAAATTATTGCCTAAATTTAAAATTGGTTTATGGTGGTTAATCATTACTAAAGGAGAAGTTTATGTTAAGAGACCTGTGGCGAAAATGGCGAGAACCCAAACCTTTTAATGAAGGCTATTTGCCGGAAGTCGATGGTCACCGGGTTTACTTTCATGAATACGGAAATCCTGCCGGTCAACCGGTATTATTGACTCATGGCGGTCCGGGCGGACGGACTCATCCGGGCCATGCTGACGTTTTTAATTTGAAAAAATATCGGGTTATCATGTTTGACCAGCGGGGGTGCGGTAAATCATTGCCTGCCGGTGAAATGAGACACAACAGTATGGAAGATACTCTTTGGGATATGAAGCGGCTGTATGATTTTCTCGGGTTATCGGGAAAAATGATATTGCGCGGAGCCTCTTGGGGCGCAACAGTGATGTTGTGTTTTGCGGAAAAATATCCTGAACTGACGGAATGTCTGCTTTTATCTCAGGTATTTTTGGCTGATGGTGTGCAGGATGAATGGGTTA
>CANDEX010000113.1 GCA_947383875.1 uncultured Azospirillum sp.
TTATTTGTGTTTAAAATATAGGGAGGATTTGACTGATTATCAAGTTTTATTTATGTGAGGCCTGATAAGAGGGAGACTTATTCGTATAAATAGAGGTCTTTTCCGTGCAGGCGCAGCCAATGTTTGCCTTCCTCTGCTTGGGGATAAAGTTCGGCGACACATTTCCAAAATGCGCCGGAATGATTTTGGTGTTTGAGGTGAGATACCTCGTGAGCAACCAGATAGGCAATCACATATTGCGGAGCAAGGGAAATCCGCCAGTTGTAATTAATGTTATGAAGTGAGGAACAGCTTCCCCAGCGGGATTTTGTATCTTTAATCGTAACATCTTTAAGCGGACAGTTTAGTTTGTCTGCTTGTTCTTTGGTGAGATGCCATAATTCTGTTTGCGCTTGTTTCTTGAGGTAGTCTTTAACCCGACGATGTAAAAATTCTTCTTGGCCGGAGACATAAAGGCAGCCGTTGTCTTCGCGGACACCGCAGCGTTTGTTGGGTGCGTGACAGATTGTCAACTGTCTTCCGAAAAAGCTGATTTGTGTGCCGTCGGTGAATTTTCTGGTTACGGGAAGTTTGTTCAAAGCCTGTTCAATCCATTCTTTATAAGATAAGACGAATTCGACAGCTCGTTTGGCAGAACAGCGGGCAGGAAGTGTCAGTACCGGCAAGTGTTCCTGCTGGTCAATACGAAGTGTGAGGCGTTTGGCACGGGCTGATTTGACTACTTTGAGCGGAAAGCCGACAGCCGTCTCGATGTCATAGGTCTTCCCAGTCAACAAGGTAATCTTCATAATCTTTTACTTCCGTTTCACAGACCAGAGGCCGTTTACTTAAATCCATGCCTGCTTTAGCAACCGAATCGGCTTTTCCGGTATTCAGCGGGTGCCAGTCCGGCAGGTCAAAGCCGTTGTCCAAAAGCCAATAGGCACAGGTTTTAGGCAGCCAGCGCGGCTTTTCCCTAATTGCGGCGAGGTCAATATCTCGGCAATCGGGAACTTTTTCAAAGCGGTGAGCGTAAATTTTACATAAACAGTTTTGGCAATCCAAAAAACGGCAGTAAGTATTGGTGAATTTGACTTTGCCTTTGATTTCCAGCTTATTTAAGCAGCATTTTCCGCAGCCGTCGCACAGCAGCTCCCATTCGGCTTTGGTCATTTCTTCCAGTTTTTTATGTTTCCAAAATTCCGGCTCGATTCCTTCCATATTGTCGTAGCGGGATTGCGGGGAATAGGCTTCTTCAATTAAGTATTTGTTATTATCAGTCATGGTATTCTTTGGTTATTCATCTTGAAAGAGTATAGCAGATAAAGATTAAGGAGTCATCAAAATATGTGGAACTGGTTGGTCAAATTTCTGGTGGAGACGCCTTTGCTGTCATCATCTTCTTGCGGTTGTTGTGAAGCAAGAAACCAAAAGCTGCGAAAGATGCAACAGGCTATTGAAGCAGGAGAACTTCCCGAAGAGGAGGATATTGTTTCCGGCAGGCATTGGCATATGGGATGCAGCATAACTTACGGCAGCAAAGGGTGTGGTTGTTCGGATGACGTGGATGAGAAATAATCAGATTAAAGGTCGTCCCACTCGACAATATGTTCTTCTAACTCGTCTTCCGTTACCACTGTTTCAGAAACACAACGTCCGCTGATGCTTTTTCTTGGCGGTTTCGGACGATTTTCAAATAAAGCGCGGTAAGCACAGGATTGCGGCATCCATTCAATTTTATCAACATTTTCCGGCGTTAGTTTCAGGCACGTAGGAACTAATGTACAACGCTCTTCATAGCGGGTGCATTTGCAGGTTTCCATATCCATATAGCGGCAAACGACATCCGTATAATAAATGTCGCCGCCGTCTTCATCCTGAATTTTTACCAGGCAGCATTTGCCGCAGTGGTTGCAGATGTTTTCCCATTCCGCTTCAGTGTAATCCTTTAATGCTTTAGTCATGAGCGCATTCTCTCTTCAATGGTTTTGTAAGCTCCGCGCAGCAATGAAACGCTTATCATCACCGTTGCAAAAGTAAACATACAGCAATAGCCAAATACCAAGATGATGTATTTGACAATTGTTTCGTAACCTTTACGCAGATATGTTTTAGCCGACTTGTTCAGGGAGATACTCCTCTTTGGTGAGGTTTCCGAATTGGGCGAAGTCACCGTTCCAGAACAATTGAACCGTTCCGGTAGGACCGTGACGTTGTTTACCGATGATAACTTCACCGATATTGGCGGTGGCGCGAACACGCTGTTGCCATTCTTCCAAGCGATTTTGAAGGTGTTCCGGCGTTTCGCCCGCTTTTTGTTTGGGTTCTTCGTTTTGGATGTAATAATTTTCGCGGTATACGAACATAACAATATCCGCGTCTTGTTCGATAGAACCGGATTCACGCAGGTCGGACATGACGGGGCGTTTGTCATCACGTTGTTCTACGCCACGGTTTAACTGTGAAAGGGCGATAACCGGAACATTGAGTTCTTTAGCCAAGATTTTCAAACCACGGGAGATTTCGGAAAGTTCCTGTACGCGGTTGCCTTCGTTTTTCTTGCTGCCGCTGCCGACGATTAATTGGATGTAGTCGATAACAATCAGGCCGAGTCCCTTGTTGCGTTTCAAGCGGCGGGCACGGGTGCGGATGGTGTTGATGTTCAGGCCGGGGGTATCGTCAATGTAAAGGGGAATGCGTTCCAGTTCCCGGACCGCTGCGGCAATACGGGTAAATTCGGCGTTATCCAGTTCGCCGGTGCGCATTTTGTGGCCGTTGGTTTGAGTGACTGTGGCAAGAATACGGCTGGCCAACTGGTCGGCAGACATTTCCAGCGAGAAGAACGCAACGCCTTTAGATTTGGGGTCCAGATTCTTTTCGTGACTCATGTATTCGGCGACATTGTAAGCCATGTTGGTGGCCAGAGCGGTTTTGCCCATAGCCGGACGTCCGGCGATAATAATCAAGTCAGAATTGTTCAGGCCGCCGGTTTTGTTGTCCAGAGCATCAAGCTGAGTTGGCAATCCTGAAATCTTTCCGTCTTTTTGGTAGGCTTCTTCAATGTGTCCCAGTGAGGTGGTCAATGCAGTTCCGAAGTCGATAAAACCACCTTGCGAATCGCCTTCGTTGGCAAGTTCAAAAAGTTTTTTTTCTGCCATTTCAATTTGGCTGGTGGCATCCGAGTCCAAATCTTCTTTTATGGCTTCATTGACAATTTCATAACCGGTATTAATAAGTTCTCGGCGGAGATATTTGTCATAAATAAATTGAGCATAGTATTCTGCATTGGTCAGCGGAGATGCGCTGTCGGCTAGTTTTACCAGATATTGATGCCCGCCAACTTCATTCAAAGATCCTTCTTGTTCGAAGAAGTTTTTCAGGGTAATAACATCTGCAACGTGGCCGCGTTGAATTAATTTGGCAATAACTTCAAAAACTTTACTGTGGATGCCGTCGGCAAAATGCTGCGGTTTTAAAAATTCGGAAACACGTTCAAAAGCTTTATTATTGGCCAGAATCGCGCCAAGTAATGCTTGTTCGGCTTCAAGGTTTTGCGGCAGCTGGGTTGCGTCAGGTTTTTCCATCGTCGTTTTCTCTTTAGTCAAAGTTATTTCTGCCCTT
>CANDEX010000114.1 GCA_947383875.1 uncultured Azospirillum sp.
ATTCTTTTTTAATAAGTTAGTCATTTTCTTTCTCCTTAGTTTAACTGCATTCTATTCTAAGTATAACAGGTTAAAATTTTGTTACAATTCTGGCTTTAGTCATATATTATACAATTAATATAACTTTGGTTATACTACTCAAAACGCCAACTGACTGTATTAACCTTGCCGCAATATTTGGCAGCATCTGTTTTAGTAATTGGCAGAGAAGGATTCCCGCCCCAGTTGAATTCAAATCTCTTGTCTCCGGTTACAATTTCCATCTGCAGCAGGCTTAAACTTTCCCGCTCATTCAAGCGGAATGCTGCCATTGCTGTACATTCGGATTTATCGAGTTCCGGAAAAGTAATCATAAAATAACGGGTTCCGGGCATAACAATGCTTCCTTCTGAATCTTGCCCGATAATGACAGGCTTACCGAAAGCATTGTATAGCTTTCCTTCTTTCAACATACCGGAAGCCTCTAAGTTGTTTTTAATGACAATGTCACTATTAAGGCCCCAATAGCCCGGCTTGGTCTGATAAAACAAGCGGATGTTTTCCGCTGTCTGAGCCAATTCAACGGCCGTCTTGTTAATAAGCGGATTCGGGCTGATAATCCACGCCAACACAACAACAAGAACCGCTGTAATTGCTGTTATCAGAATGATGACCTGTTTGACAAATGTCACCGATTCGAAGTATTGCCGCAATCGCATCCAGTATTTATTAAAATAAGCTTTAAATTTAGTCATGTCTTTATCCCATCGCGCTGGTAATTTGGTCTTGCATATCAAATACGCCCATTACCGCCCAAGCAATAACGCCGCCGACGGATAATAACGCGGCCATATTTAATACACTGGCCTTTTGTTCAATAAGATAAACCGATTCGTCCAGCCAGTCATTTGCGAGTTTATCAATGGCTTCTTCAAAGTTATCAAGTTCTGAATAAATTTTCAAATCAGCGATAATCTCTCTGTCCGGAAATTCTAAGCCGGTTTTATCCAGTGCTTGACCTAAGTTGTCACCGTTATTAACAAACACCAGAGTCTTGTCGATTCGTTCCCGTAAGTAAGGGTTTGCATCGCGTCGCAATGCCTGTAACGCCGTTGAAACCGGAGTACCGCTCTTAATCAAGGCGGACATTGCCAACAGCCAGCTTAATCCGGTAAAAATTTTATACAAAGACCATGGCGGCAGCTTGTCAACAAAAGAGCGGATGAGCCCTCGCCAAATACCAATGGTAAAATAAATAATGGCCATGGTAATCGGCAAAGAAGCAAAGGCCACTTGCCAATAGGTTCTGATCCAGTCTGAAACATCTACCAGAGTACGCGCTGAACCGCGCCAACGTACGTTTGGAGCGGCATCCTGCATCGGCGGAACCATGTAGGCACCAATACCATATAAAATTAAAACCGACATAAAAGTCAAAAAGGCCGGATAAACGATTGCACCGACAATCGGACGAACCATCTTGGTTGAGCCTTCAGTCACTTTAATCAGGTTTAGCAATGCGCTTTCAAGGTTTGATACGTCACCGGTAGACAACATCAGGCGTTCGCGTGCCGGAGCCCAGCCTTTAAGAGCATCTGCAAAAGTCAAACCGTTTTGCAGGGATTTTGACCATGAGGCAATCGCAATGGCAATCGGCTCACTCGGGCTTTTACCGCCATTACTGGCACCGTCATACAATAAATCTAACGCATCCATCAATGAAAATCGGTTAGACATCAGCGAAGCAATCTTGCGATACATCTTTAACCGTGTTTTGTTAGACATCTGAGTTATCAGTTTGGCGTATTGTATTTCGACTGCACCGACTTTTTTCATTGCTCGGGTCAGAGCGTCTGAACGTCTTTTCTCTTCTTGTGGCATCATAATCCTCCTAATATACCGGTCGCTGGTCTAACAAACCGCACCAACGCTCGACTTCATCCAAATCAATATAACCTTTAAGCATTCTTTCAATTGCCGCATCTTTTAACGGGCGGCCGTTCAAATCACTGGTCCAATAATCAATGGCTTTTCTTGTGTCGCCGGCAATCATCAGCTCCAAAAAAGCGGCATCCGGCAAAATGATTTCAGGCACACTCATACGCCCTTTAATTCCTTTATTATCACAAAACTTACAACCGGGACCGCGAATAAATGTATTTTCAATACCAAAATCGCCTAAAGCAATTTTTAATCGTTTAACCGCCGGATCATTCAGCCGCTCTTTAACCGAAATACGGCAGTGAGGGCAAAGCTTTCTGAATAAACGTTGTGAAATCAGCCCTTTAACCAGTTCCGGGTCAGATAACATATATGGTTGAATGCCCATGTCGCGCAAACGGGTAATAATCGCCGGTGCACTGTTGGCATGCAGTGTTGTCCATACGCCGTGACCGGATAACGCACCTTTAAAAGTTAATTCAGCGGTAGCCAAAGCGCGGGTTTCCCCCACCATCATTACATCCGGGTCAGAACGCAAAGCCGCAGACAAAGCCTTGGTAAACATTTCGGCCTTCTCTTCTTCTGTGTTGGCATTGGTAACCGGCATTTGTCTGGCTCCGGGAATAGGATATTCCGGCGGATCTTCCACGGTAATCAGGTTAATTTCGTAATTTTTTTCTTGCAACAGCTTAATCATATTGCGTTGCAATGTGGTTGACTTTCCGGAGCCGGTTGGTCCGGCAATAACATTTAGCCCGGTTGGTACGGCACGCAGACGATAAAACAGATTTTCTTCATATTCTCCAAAGCCGAGCGATTGCAAGTCACCGCTGCCGTCCGGATTTTCATCGGCATAGAGCAAACGCATAACTAAGTATTGCGAGCCGAACGCGATAGGATTAAATTGTAAACGCAAAGCCAACACGTTATGCGGCAGCATCAATTTACCTTTAGAACCGCGTAACGGCGTTGAGCCTAGTTTTTGCGCACCTTGAAATTCGTTTTGCGCATAGTTGGCATCTGAAATATCTGCTGAAGCAAAGGCTGCGCGTACAAAAGCTTCACCCCAGTCTTTATTATATTCCATCACTGTTTGCATCATACCGTTGACACGAAACATAATCTGGGTACTGTCAGCCACCACCACATGAACGTCTGATACTTTAACCGCGGCAGCTCGGGCAACCACATTGACAAAGTCTTTCTGCATTTGCAGTTGCGCCAAATCCTCATCGCCTTCAATGTCCGTCATCGGCTGAGCACGTTCACCATAAGCGTAAACGGCATTGATTTCATTTTGGCTGACATACGTCGGTTTGCTGATGTTCAGATGCTTTTTGCGCGCTAAAACTTCAAAACTGAGAACGCGTCCGTCAAATTTATGTGATTCAACAACCAGAAAACGCCCATCGGCAAATAAAGCCAACAAGCGTCTGGTGTCATCATTAATCACCAGAGAGGAACCCGGCAGGGTCAATAACTTATTCCCTCCCGCGAACACATCTTCGATAAGGTTGTATCTTTTCTGTCCTCCGGCATCAGACGCGC
>CANDEX010000115.1 GCA_947383875.1 uncultured Azospirillum sp.
CAAGCGCGGTTACAAAGCCGGTTAAAATCAGTGTTTTAGGTAATAACATCGGCTTGCAGCTTTCCGGTGCGAGGTGTTATTTCCGCGATGTGCATCGCGATTTCAAGAATTTGTTTTAACATTTGTTGTGGATCTTCGCGAAGTTTTTCTGTTTCGTATTTTTCCAGATAGACGCGTAAGGTTGCTCCGCTGGAGCCTGTTCCGGACAAGCGGTAAACAATGCGGGAACCGTCACTGAATTTAACGATTAAACCGTTTTTAGTGGAGGAACCGTCAACCGGATCGAGGTATACGAAAGGAGCAGCTTCGGAGATGGTGTAGCCGTTGAAAGTTTTGCCGCTTAGTTTCGGAAGAGCAGCTTCAAGATCCTCCATTAAACGGTCGGCAACAGTGGTGTCCAGCCCCTCAAAGTCAAAGCGCATATAGTAGCTGCGTCCGTATTTTTGCCAATGATCAATGGTAATTTCTTCAACAGATTTTCCGGTGGCGGCAATAATGTTCAGCCAAAACAGAACAGCCCAGATGCCGTCTTTTTCACGAATATGTGCCGAACCGGTACCAAAACTTTCTTCTCCACAGAATGTAATTCTTTGGGAATCCATCAGATTGACAAAGTATTTCCATCCGGTAGGAACTTCATAGTAGCCGATATTATGGGCTTTGGCTACACGACCGACGGCTGTCGATGTTGCTGCTGATTTGGCGACTCCGTAAATGCCGTTTTTATAGGCCGGAATTAAGTTAAAGTTATCGGTTAAGATTGCCAAACTGTCTGACGGCGTGACAAAGAATTTTTTGCCGAGAATCATATTACGATCGCCGTCGCCGTCATTAGCTGCGCCAAAGTCAGGAGCTTTATCCGAGAACATGAGGTCAACTAATTCTTTAGCGTATACGAGATTGGGATCCGGATGTAAGCCGCCGAAATCAGGTAACGGGATGGCATTGATAACACTGCCGGGAGCCGCGCCGAGAAGTTCCTCAAAAATGCGTACCGCATAAGGACCTGTTACGGCATTCATGGCATCAAAGCACATGGTGAAACCTTTGGCAAATAGCTTCTTGATTGCTTCAAAGTCAAAGATTTCGCTCATCATGTCAACATAGTCCGTAACCGAATCGATGACTTCAATCTCCATACCGCAAAGTTCTTGCGTGCCTAATTTGGAGAGATCAATATCTGCCGTGTCACAGATTTTGTATTCTTTAATCGTTTGGGTGTTTTCGTAGATTTTATCCGTGACAGAACTGGGAACTTGTCCTCCGGTTTGATTAGAATATTTAATACCAAAGTCGCCGTTGGGGCCGCCGGGATTGTGAGAAGCCGACAGTACAAATCCGCCGTCTAATTTATTTTTTAAAATGATGTTGGATCCGGCAGGTGTGGAGATAAAGCCATTTTGACCGATAACAAGTTTTTTGACACCATTGGCTGCGGCCATTTTTATAATTTTTTGGATGGCAATGTCATTGTAAAATCTTCCGTCTCCACCAACAAGGAATGTTTTATCGTCCAGTTTTCCGATGGTGTTAAAAATGCTTTGCATGAAATTTTCGAGGTAATTGGGTTGCATCGCGACTTTTGATTTTTTACGCAGGCCGGCTGTTCCCATTTTTTGATCGCCGTAAGGAGTTGTTGAAATTGTTTTAATCATTGCTCATCCTCTACAATATAATATAAATACTGGGGAAGTTTAGCACTTTTGAGCTTAAACTCAAGCCTAAACAGAGTTATTCGTCTGTTTATTTAGAAGACAATGTTTGTTTGAGTTGAGATAAAAGTGCGCGGTGTGCTGCTGTTGCTGTTTCCGGCAGAGGCAGATTTTCGATGAGCTTCAGGCGGATAGAGATGTTGTTGTCGGAAGTTTTTGTTGAGGAAGGTAATCCTAAAATCCGCATTACTTCAGCGTATTCATAAGGGCGATTGAGATTTGTATCGGCGGAATATTGTTGCAGCAGGTCTTTGGTCAGTTTGTTGCCCATGAATTGTGGAGAGTGCCGGAAAAAGTATTTTGAAATCAACCACTGACGGATGAGTAGGGTCAACAATAGAAACAGTACAATGCTCAATATTGTTTTTAAGCGGATATCGGGAGAGACTAAAATTCCGAATCCTGTATAGAAGACAAATCCCCAGAGAATGTTGAAAGAAGCAGAAGAGGGGATGCAAAAATAATATCGGCGCGTATTGGTTTGAGTGAGGCGATTAATCAGGCTTGTCAGCGCGTAGCCGCAGCCCACAAAAAACATCAGCAGAGCCAATTCTTTCATGCAACTAAGCTTCCGGGCAGATAGATTCGGCCAAAGTGCGAATTTCTCGCTTGGCGGCAATGTGGGAAACGCTCATACGGCGTTTAAGGTCATTATTTTGCATATCCAGAACGGTCAGTCCTTCCAGAAATAATTCTTTGTAGATGACGCGGTCTTTTAAGCCGGAACAAATGCGAAAACCATAGAGTTTCGATAGCTTTTCAAGATATTCAAAGACCATGTTTTTATTTCGGGAATTTAAGGCTGAAATTTTGTTGCCGGTGACAATCCAGTTAAGATATGATTTTCCTTGAGAAGCCAAGTATTTTTTGACTTCCCAGATATAAGAGGCATAGTGTCCGGGTTTGCCGACACGTCCGGTTTCAAAATCAATTTCCGAAAGTACGTTCAAGTCTATCAGGCTGTCGGAAATGGGAGTAATTAGTGTGTCTGCGAATTTGTGAGCTTCTTCAAACAAGTAGTTTTTATTACCCGGCGTATCAATAATAACGGCATCGTAACAGCTTATGAGTTTGGATATTTCGTGACTGACCCGTCCTCTGTCTGCAGGAATTAATGAATAATTTTCCTGCGGTTCGAATTTAAAATGTGCAGGCATCGGTAATGTGATGCGATTTTTTTCACAAAAATTATGTCTGTTTTCAATATATCTGGAAAGGGTTCCCTGGCGACCGTCCATATCGACCGTTGCGACAGAAAAACCTTCTTGCAGCAATTTGATAGCCAGGTGCATGGAAATGGTTGACTTTCCCGTGCCGCCTTTTTCATTGCTGATGACGATTATATGTGCTTTTTTTGTATTATCCATTAGTATTGACTGTTAGCTAAGACAAGAGGATTGTCGTTCTTTACAGCTACAACTATACAAGACTTGTTGCTGCGTTTCAAGCTTTTGCACGCTTTATCCGCATCTGATTTTGCCAAGCCGATGATTTTTGAGCGGTAGATGATAACCGAACCGTTAGCCACGGGTTCAATATCAATAGGTTTTCCGGCCAGTTTGCGTGCGGCTTCTTTTTTTATTTTCAGTGCGTAACTGCGAGCTTTGGAGTAGTTTGAAAAGGCTCCGATTTGAATGCCCCAGAGGTTTTGAGAAGAACTGTTATCAGTAGATTGGGTGTTTGAGGTTGTATCGTTATCCAGATTCCATGATTTTTTTTGTTCTGCGATGTTGGATGCAA
>CANDEX010000116.1 GCA_947383875.1 uncultured Azospirillum sp.
TCTTATTCGTGCTTGCGCCTTATATCGACCACTCCCCCAAAATGGAGGATATTTTTTATTGGAGATGTTTTTGAGACACCACAACCGATCTCTCGATTGCGAAAATTATATTAGGTGAATATTTTTATTTTGCAATTAAAATATTATTATTGTCATGGCGACAAAGAGAAAATTTACCTTTAATAAGGGAATTATTCATGTTCCTCATGAGCGGCCAGCATGACTTTGCGCCAGATTTCTGCAGGTAAAGAACTGCCGCCGACACTTTTCATTGGTGAATTGTCATCATTGCCAACCCACACAGCAGCGATATATTTATCAGTAAATCCCACAAACCACGCATCACGATAATCTTGTGATGTGCCGGTTTTTCCGGCAGCAAAAAACGGCAGTTTAGCCTTGCGTCCCGTACCGGTTTGAATAACCTTTTCCAACATCTTTGTCACATCCTTAACAACTCGCCGGTCAAGAATTTTATTGCTGCCGTCATTTTCCCGCATATAAAGCTGATAGCCGTCACGACTGTAAATTTCTTTAATAGCATAAGGCCAAGTAGCATAACCGCCGTTAGCAATCGCCGAATAAGCGACAGCCATATCAATAACTTTAACCTCAAAAGTTCCCAAAGCTAAAGAGGGTGAGTTTTGAATAGGGGTCGTAATGCCCATTTTTTTGGCCGTCTTGATAATTGCAGATTTTGATATAGATTGTGCCAGATTAATCGTTGCCAAATTATAAGATTTAGCCAGAGCTTCAGTGAGGGTGACCTCCCCATGATATTTCTTATCAATGTTTTCCGGCTGCCAGTCGCCTATGCTGATAGGAAAGTCACCAATTGTATCACTGGGTTTATAGCCGTTTTGTAAAGCTGTCAGATAAACAAATGTCTTAAACGACGATCCGGGCTGTCGCAAAGCGTAGATAGCTCTGTTAAATTGACTTTTTTGATAATCAACTCCGCCAACCAAAGCTTTAACAGCTCCTGATTTATCCAAAACCACAATCGCCCCTTGAGAAACATTTTTGTTTTTATTGGCCTTTATGCTTTCTGTCAGAATTTTATCTGCAGCTTCTTGAATATGCTGATCAAGCGTTGTGTAAACATAAATATCATTTTCCCGTTCGCCGATATAGGCGTTGACATCACTGTAAACCCAATCTGCAAAATATTTTCCGCCTTCAACTTTATCTGAAACCAGAGCTCCGGTTGGCATATTTAAGGCTTTTTGCCGTTCGTTTTCGCTGATATATCCCTCATCAACCATGTTTTGCAAAACAATTCTTGCCCGCTGTTCGGCACGTTGAGGGTTGGCGGCCGGATTATATCTTGTCGGTGCTTTAAGCATTCCGGCAATAATGGCAGCCTCCTTCAAATTTAAATCAGCCGATGTCTTTTGAAAATATTTATTGGCCGCCGCTTCAATTCCATAAGTTCCCGCACCGAGATATACCCTGTTTAAGTATAAAGCCATAATCTGCTGTTTGGTGAATTTATGTTCCAGCCAGAAAGCCAGCAAAAGCTCCTGAACCTTGCGTTTAATGTTTTTATTGGGGGTTAAAAACAAATTTTTGGCAACTTGTTGAGTAATGGTACTGCCGCCTTGTGCGTAGCGACCTTTAATCAGATTAATAACCATTGCTCGGGTAAAGGCGATAAAATCAAACCCGAAATGATGATAAAAGCGTCGATCTTCTGTGGCAATAATTGCTTCCGTCGCGTGTTTAGGCAAATAATCCGGCATGACCACCGCCGAATAAACCTGACCGAAAGTTGCCACTTCATTACCGTTTTCGGCTGTAATGGTAGTCGAAGGCTGACGGGTTCGAGAAACAGCTTGTTCAATGTTCGGCAGTGTCAGAAAGAAATATAACAGACACAGCGCAAAACTTATCACCAGCAACAGTGATATTTTTAAGAGAATATGTCGATTCGCAACCCTTTGTTTTGACTCTCTTTTTTTTCTTTTTCGGGTGGTTTTCTTTTTCTTGGTTACTTTTGCCATCACATAAGCCCTTGCGCCGATTCGCAAAATCTTTTACAACTGAAACATAACTTATCATAAAGAAGTTAAAGGAAAATTGATGACTGATATTTCAGTGACACTCTCAAAAGAACTGTATCAAAAACTGCAAACATTGTCTGCTAAAAGCGGCTGTTCGGTTGAGGATAGCCTTGAATTGGCAGTGACTGAATATGTCGAAAATTATGAAGACGTTTATGGCACTGATTTGAACAGTGTTTCTTCTTTGGAGCGTTCTTTCTTTTTCTCCGCTGCTGAATAACATTATTAAAAACCCCCGAAGAATAAACTTCGGGGATTTTAATGAGAGCTTTAATAATGTATAAATGGATGAACAACTTTTAGTCCTAAAGGAGAAATCTTTTCAGCACTATCTTCACAGGTTGATGAGAGAACACCATATCTAGTATAGCTGTTGTGTAGTTTATAATCATAATAATCCTCCGCAAAGTCAGAACTTATCCAGACAGGTTCTTCCTTTCTTAATCGCTCTAAAGTTTCATCCCAAAAGCTAACTCTGCAACTCTCTGATAGTATTTTGAAATCTCTTATCATTTTCTCAACTAAAACAACATCTCTTTCTGTTAAACCATAGGTATCTTTATAAACATCAAACAATAAATTTCCTGAAAATAACCATCTAATGGTATTTTCAATAGAATCATTTAAAGTTTTATTTCCGTATAGTATGTTGAATTCATTAAGACTAGGGATAAACCAATGACCCTTTCTGCAAAATTCAGCTTTGCACCCTGCCGGTTCGTAATTATATGCTAATGCAGCAGCATCATATGGAGGTTGTAAAAAAGTTTTAGTTTTTCCTTGTAATAAAGAAAGAGTATTTTCTTTTCCTGAATCTGATTTGCAGGCAATAGTCTTTATGCTTTCATCAATACTGGATGCAAATTTTACTTTTTTACTGGTTAGGCTGTTTGGTTCCGTAATATTGGTAAGAGCCATTGCTATTCTTTTATTGGCATCAACAACAATACCGATTATGGCTTTATCTTTATTTAAATACCGGTCTCTAACCATTCCGACTGTGCCATCACCATATAAAAATCTGGCTGTCAATTCGCATCCAATGTATTTCATATTGCAAACACCGTTGGATAAGTCAATCATATAATCTCCGACACAGTCTTCCTCTTTTGTCTGTAACTGTCCGCAGTTATCTTCACACTCGGAAAATTTTTTTATTTCTCCTGAAAAGCAAACGTCTGCTCCTAGTTTTCCTCCATTATTGCAGTTCTTAAACCCGTCGCAAGGAGCTTCACTGCGTTTGTATTTCGTTGTGCCGCAGGAGTTGCAAACCTCCC
>CANDEX010000117.1 GCA_947383875.1 uncultured Azospirillum sp.
TTCGTTCTGCAAACTGCCTGAAAAATGATAATATCATTTATATCGGTGATTTGGTACAGAAGACAGAAGCTGAAATGTTGCGGACTCCAAACTTTGGCCGTAAGTCTTTGAATGAAATCAAAGAAGTTTTGGCTAAAATGGGTATTCATCTGGGGATGGATACACCGGGTTGGCCGCCTGAAAATATTGAAGAATTGATTCGTCGTGTTGATGAGCATTTCTAGTCAGGAAATTGTTAAAACCCCTCGCAGTTGCTGCGAGGGGTTTTTGTTTGTGCTGAAGATAAATTGGAGTCATCAATACGGAATAATCTGAAAAAACTGGTTGTCGGTGTATGAGACGGTAGGTGGCAGCAAGCGGAACGAACCAATAAATAAAAAAGCGGTTTGTTAATTTTAATCTCTAATGGTCAGAGCTTAAAACTGCGGGTATTATATAAATTGGCCGCGATACTTAGTAATTGCTGAATAAGTCAGGAATATTTAAATAGAAATAAGCTGCAGCGATGTGTTCAAAGGCTGTCGTGGCTGTCATTTTTGCAATTGGCGGCGTTCTGAGTGCCGCCGGACCGAACGAATCGTTAATGCAAACACTCATGTTATAATTGCAAATCCCTTAATAAAGGAAGGTCAAGGCTGTTCGGGGATATATTCATCGCAGAACAGGTTTTTAGAGTTTTCTTGCAGGTCAAAACTTAAACCAGCTAAAGTCGGCAGCGAATGGATGAGGTTATGATTAATAAAATGTCTGTTGGTATAATTAGGTAATTTCGAGATTAAAGCTTTATTGAGTTTTTTGTAAGCGTCATTAAACCATAATAAGAACGGAATCTCATACATTGAAGCTGTTTGGGTTGTCGGATTGTCTGTGTGGCAATGGCAACTGTTTGGGTTGAGAAGGATATCTTCTCCGTGATCGCTGAAATACAGTACGAAACTCTGTTCTTTGAGTGTGGAGACTTTTTTTACTATTTCCGACAGAATGAAATCGGTGTAACGAATACTATTATCGTAGTCGTTAAATTCTTTTTGAAAAGAGGATACGTTTTGTGCTTTGTAAAAATTAAAATTTTGAGGAAAACGCAAATGATATGGGAAATGACTTCCAGCCAGATGCATAAAAATTATTTTTTTGGAATGTTTGTCTTTTAGGGCATTGTCTAAATGAGGGAGTAGTTTTTCATCATAAGAAGGTTTCTTCATGTCATAAAGATAATTTTTTATATCGTTTGTGAATGTTATGCTATCCGTACTGTATGCATAAATATTTGTAAGGTCGCTTTCTTCGCCGCCAAAATATTGATTGGATATCCAGAAACTTTTAAAACCCGATAAGCGAAATATATCTATTAATGAGCCTTTATAGGTGTCATTTTGATATAGGCTCAATGTTTTCTTCAAAGAAAGCACAGTGATTGCATGGGGAGACCTTACGTTTGCGAATATAAAAGGCTTTATGGGTTGGGTGCTGTATGGTGTTGTATTTCGTTCGTAGCGATAATATTTCAGTCTGTTGCGGGTGGCAGATTCGCCGATAACGATAATATATGTTTCTTTCTGCTCTTCAGGTGTTTCTGATTTTAAGCCGGAAATGACAACCGATTTATACTTTTTTAGGTTTGAAGTTAGTTCTTTTTTTTCAGCATCGTATTTTGTTATCCAATTTGCAATTTTGTATGGTAATAAGCTGTTGGAATTGGGGTATACAATGTGGAAGCCCTGGTAAACAGATAATATGAAAAAGCTTTCACTAAGAAGTATGATAAATAAGTTTGTTGAGATATGTTTTTTGTTTTGGCAAATATACCAACAAAGGATTATCCCTGTGAAAAGATAAAAACACAGAGCCAAAGCACTTGGAAATGTGATGAAGTGATATAAAAAGCCTTGGGCCTCAATGATATTAGAATCTAAAATTAATGTTGTGGCGGATTGTGTCAGTGGTGACTTAAATAGTATGAAGTGATATAAATTAAGGCCATAAATGATATAAATAATTAAATAAAAGGCTGTCAATAGAGATAGAAAATAAGGAAAGACGGCAAAAGGAAACATTAACCCAGCAGATACACATAAGAAATGCAACAAAGAGAAAGAAGTGTCTTTTAATAATAAATCTGTAATGATGGGGAGAGATACATAAATATAAATTAGAAAATAAGTTTTTGTCGTATGTGAAAATTTAAAAGACATTAACAGTGCTTTAGAGATTGAGTTACTATTAATTTATACCCCTTATATTTTAATGAAATATGAATGTCGGTGTTTTTTTTGTCATGTTTTAAAAAATTTATTTTTTGTATATTAAATTCTCGGTATAGTTGAGAATTTAATTAAGCTATTCAGAAAACCTGAGCTTTTTCTTTTTTGCTTGCAATTCAAAATATTGTGTGTTAGAAACAGTTCCGAATTAAGTGTTTCCGTGCATGAGCGAGAGTCGAAACCGTGGCGGGGACTTATGTTTTATCCGCTTTGCCTGGCAAAGCACAGAGAAAAGAAAGGAATATGTCATGAGACATGGAATGAAACACAGAAAATTAAACATGACCAGAAGTCAAAGAAGAGCTTTGTTCTCCAACTTGACCAACGCGCTGCTGACTCACGAGCAAATTAACATTACTTTGCCGCGTGCTAAAGAATTGAGAACTTTTGCTGACAACATGATTACCTATGCGAAAAAAGGTGATTTGAACAGCCGCAGATTGGCATTGGCTTTCCTGCGTGATGAAACAGTTGTTTCTAAACTTTTCTCTACATTGGCTGAACGTTATAAAGATCGTAACGGTGGTTACTCTCGCGTTCTGAAAGCCGGTATTCGTTATGGCGATGCTGCTCCGATGGCTATTATTGAATTGGTTGACCGTGATGTTAATGCCAAAGGTGCTGCTGATAAGGCGCGTGTTGCCGCTGAAAGAGCTGCTGCTGAAGCTGCCGAAAAAGAAGCTGCCGCTAACTAATTAGGGTAGAGAAATCAGGAAAAAAGGGACTCTTCGGAGTTCCTTTTTTGTATGTTTAAATTTTTGAATAAGGGGGAAGTCTGAATTTGGGATTTGTTCCATATGGCGGGATGAGAATTGCTGAGAGATGCGATATTTTATCAAGCTTGTTTTCTATTAAGTTTTTTATGATTGAAAACTATTTAAAGATGATAAATCGTCAAAAAACTAAGCCCCAGAGCAACAGGGGCTTAACTTATTATGAATTTGAATAACTGTTTGCATTATTTAAGATTTGTATATCTACCTCTCTTTTCTTAACGGATTCTGGTTTTTCTCGGCCTAATCCTTGCAAATTTCTAATCAGACGTCCGTCTCTCTGTTC
>CANDEX010000118.1 GCA_947383875.1 uncultured Azospirillum sp.
TTGTTCTTTTTTATTTTCTTAATATTTTGATTTATATGTGGATTTAATTGAACAGTGTTTCAAATTGAAATGTCGATATTGTGACCGTGAGTTGCGGAGGGGGCAACGGAGCGGTCTTCGTTGTTGCCGAGCAGAATTTCTATCATTTGTTTTTGCATATCCATTTGGTTTTTTATAACAGACATCTGCATCTGCTGAACGGATAATGCATATTGGCTGATGGCTCCCAGTTCTGCCATGGCTTTTCTCCTTAATATTGCTCTATTTATTATTCTATCACAAAAACACTAACGCTTCATTAAAAAAATAGTTATATAATCGGAATAAAAAGGAGAGGAACAAGTGGCTGCCGATATTAAACAAGGTCTGGAAATTTTGAAGAAACATATTCAGGTTGCACCTGAGAAGCCCGGTGTTTATCGGATGATTGGTGCTGATGAAAAAGTTTTATATGTCGGTAAAGCTAAAAATATCAAAAAGCGGATTGTGGCTTATTCTCATATCGACAAGTTGCCGTATCGTTTGCAGCGAATGGTTTCGGAAATCCGGCGTATGGAGTTTATTATCGTTGAGAATGAAGCCAAGGCTTTATTGATGGAAAACGAGTTGATAAAGCGATTGGAACCGCGTTATAATATTTTGCTCAAAGATGATAAGACGTTTCCGCATTTGGTGATAGATGTCGAATCGGAGTTTCCGTCGCTGCGGAAATATCGAGGCAAACGTAATGACAAGAGCAAATATTTCGGGCCGTTTGCCAGCGTTTTGGCGGTGAATAATGTGTTGGATACGGTGCAAAAGGCGTTTTTGTTGCGTTCGTGCCGTGATAACGTGTTTAAGAATCGCGAACGTCCATGTCTGATGTATCAGATTAAGCGTTGCTCAGGGCCTTGTGTCGGAAAAATATCTAAAGAGGATTACCATAAGCTGGTGCGAGAAGCCGTGGATTTTCTGGATGGTAAAAATACCAAAATTCAAGCAGATCTGTCAGAAAAAATGCAGGAAGCCAGTGATAGGATGGATTATGAGCAGGCTTTGGTTTTTCGGGATCGCATCAGGGCTTTAACCAATGTGCAAACCGGAACGATGGTGGAATATGCTAATATTAACTCCTGCGATATTGTGGCGATTGCGCGTAAAAATGATGTGGTTTGTATTCAAGTGTTTTTTATTCGTTCCGGTCAAAATTGCGGAAATGTTCCTTATTTTCCCAAGCAGATCCAAGGAGCAGAAAATGCAGAAATTTTGGAAGCTTTTTTAGGGCGTTTCTATACGGAGCATATTCCTCCTAAGGAGATTATTATTTCTGAGCCTTTGGAGGGTAAAGAGTTTCTGGAGGAAGCCCTAGGGGTGCGTATTAATACTTATCAAAAAGGTGCTAAAGCCAAACTTCAGGCTAATGTGTTGGATAATGCCTATGCTTCGATTGATCGCAAGATGGCAATGGAAGCTTCGGTTAAAGCTAATCTGGAAGAAATGCAGCGAGTGTTTGATTTGCCGCGTTTGCCTCAACGGATTGAAATATACGATAACTCGCATATTCAGGGGAGTTATGCTATCGGTGCAATGGTGGTGGCGACTCCGGAAGGCTTTGACAAGAAAAGCTACCGCACGTTTAATATTAAAAATTCCGAAATTACCAATGATGACTTTGCGATGATGAAAGAGGTTTTGACCAGGCGTTTTAACCGAATGGCACCGGAAAAAAGGCCAGACGTTATTCTTTTGGATGGTGGTTTGGGACAGTTACATGCCGTGCATGAAGCTCTGGCTGATTATGACCTTTCAGGTATTGCTGTTATTGCGATTTCTAAAGGACCGGATCGAAATGCCGGTAAAGAATTTTATCATCAGCTCGGTAAAGAGAGCTTTGCTTTGCCGTATCAATCACCAATAGCTTTTTATTTGCAAAATCTGCGAGATGAGGCGCACCGTTTTGCTATTGGCACACACCGTAAAAAGCGTAGTAAATCGATTACGAAGTCGCGTTTGGATGATGTTGACGGAATCGGAGCCAGACGTAAAAAAGATTTGCTGAATCATTTCGGCTCGGTAGAAGAAATTTCACAAGCGGGTATTAAAGATATTGAAAAAGTGAGTGGAATCAGTAAAAAAACAGCGGAAAAGATTTATAATTACTTCCATAAATAAAAATTCTGTCATAGGATACATCGAAAGTTTAATGTTATTATGAAAGGTCTTAACGTGTACAGCCTGCCTAATCTGCTGACAATCTCCAGAATTTTGGTGATTCCGGTTATCTTCCTGTCAATCTATATTCATACGGCAATGTGGTCAATGTTGGCTGCCGTGTTATTTATTATCGCTTCAATTACCGATTATTTTGACGGTTATTTGGCGCGTTCACGTAATGAGACTTCCGCTTTCGGACGGTTGCTGGATCCGATTGCCGACAAGCTGTTGGTTGCTTCGGCCTTAATTGTTATTTTGGCTGATAATATGGTTCATCCGTTTAATTATATTCCGGTAATTATTATTCTTTGCCGTGAGATCTTGGTCTCCGGTTTGCGTGAGTTCTTGGCGGAAATGCACGTCGGAATGCCGGTTACTCGTTTGGCCAAATGGAAAACGGGTTTTCAGATGACAGCTTTGTCTATGATTTTGGTCGGATATATGTTTCATAATCTCGGGGTCGTTTTGTTATGGATTGCGGCTGTTCTGACTTTCGTTACCGGATATCAGTATTTTCAAAAAAGTCTTGATTATGTGAAGTCTGTTGAAGCTGATAAAAATCCTAAGCTGGCAGAGGTTAAAGAAGCTGTTGAAGAAATCAAGGCTGTTGTCGAAAAGGCCAAAAAAGTGGTTGCAAAAACCGGTTTGAAGACGATTAAGGCTAAACGCATTTCGACGAAGAAACCGTTAAAGGTTAAAAAAGCTTCGCCTTCAAAATCTGCTGTTAAAAAATCCTCAACGAGAAAAACTGCAAAATAATTTTGTCGGCGGATGTGATGGGAGAAGATAAAGCACATATTTTGGTGGTGGATGACGATACCCGTCTGCGTTCGTTGTTGCAGCGTTTTCTGCGTGAAAATGATTTTTTTGTGTCAACGGCTAAGGATGCGGTTGAGGCGCGGGAAAGACTGACTGAGTATAAGTTTGATCTTCTTATCGTTGATATTATGATGCCGAATGAAAGCGGGCTTGATTTTTTGAGTTCGTTGCGTCATGAAAGTGCCGTACCTGTTATTTTGCTGACAGCGATGGGTGAAACGGCGGA
>CANDEX010000119.1 GCA_947383875.1 uncultured Azospirillum sp.
TGGCGGTGGATGATAATTATCTGGAGCTTTTTGCTTCCTGCGGATTAAATGAAACCGCAGAACACAAGTTGACTATCCGTTATGGTGAAGGATTGATAGGTGAGGTTGCTAAAACGATGCGTTCTCTGGCTGTTTCAGAAGTATCAAAGCATCCGAAATATGCACAAACGTATGAATTAGGCGGAGAGGTGTATCAAGGTTTTATAGGCGTGCCGTTGATACGCTGGAGCCGAACTATCGGTGTTTTAGTGCTGCAAACAAAAGCTGCTCATGAGTATTCCCGCACAGAAATAGAGATTCTTGAAACCGTCGCAATGGTGTTGTCTGAAATTGTTGCTTCGGATGAAATGACAACTTATAAAAAAGAATTAATCAAAGAGCGCGGACTGGTTACCCGTGAACGAGTAAAAGGATTAAGCTTAAGTAAAGGTTATGGTTTAGGGCAGGCGGTTATTCATCGCAGACGTCAGGCTGTCAGTAAAATTTTTGCCGAAGATAAAGAAAAAGAATTAGAGCGTTTGCAGACAGCTCATCAGCAGATGAATGACGATTTGGATGAAAAGCTGAATTCAACCAAACTGGGAATTGGCGAACACGTTGATATTCTCGATACTTATCGGATGTTTGCCAAAGATAAAGGCTGGTATAAGAAAATTGCCGATAATGTGAATTCGGGTTTAACGGCGGAAGCTGCAGTTGAGCGCGCGTATGAAGATATGTGGAACCGTCTTTCCGCAACCAACGATCAATATCTTAAGGAGCGGTTGCATGATTTGCGGGATGTGGCTGATCGTTTGCAAAATTATTTGAGCGGAGATCATTGTACCGCGTGTGAAGTTATTAAAGGTGATGATATTGTTGTGGTTGCCCAGACAATGGGGCCGGCGGATTTAATGGATTATGATTATCATAAAATCCGCGGTTTGATTATTGAAGACGGCACGCCGACAATGCACGTTGCCATTGTTGCCAAGGCTCTGAATATTCCGGTCATTGCCAAGATTAAAGGCGTGTTTAATGATATTAAAACCGGAGATTTCGTGGCCGTGGACGGTAATGACGGCTACGTTTATATTAATCCGTCTCAAGTTGTGCGGGATAAATTTAAAAGCAAGATTGCTGAAAAGCAAAAGCTGCAGGAACGTTTGGATGAGTTAAAGAAATTACCGTCCAAAACTTTAGATGGTGTCCGTATCGGACAATATATTAATGTCGGCTTAGCCTTTGATTTGGATTATATAGAGACAACAAATTGCGACGGAGTAGGGCTGTATCGGACGGAAATTCCTTTCATGGCGTCGGATGTTATGCCTGATGTTGAGCGGCAGATATCTTATTATAAAGAACTGATGGACAGAGCCGGTAATAAAAAAGTTATTTTTCGTAGTTTGGATGTCGGGTCGGATAAGTTACTGCCTTATTGGAGCGCAATGGGAGAAGAAAATCCGGCTATCGGCTGGCGTTCTATTCGTATAACACTTGATCGGCGAGCAATCCTGCGGAAGCAAATGCGTGCTTTCTTAAGGGCTGCGGCCGGCAAGGAATTAAATGTTATGTTCCCGATGATTTCTGATGTGTCGGAATTTGAAGAGGCTAAAGAAACCTTGATGATTGAATTAGATAAGGAAAAACGTCGCGGAACGCCGATTCCTTCTAAAGTCAATGTCGGCCTGATGATTGAGGTTCCTTCTATCGTCTTTCAGTTGGAAGAGGTTTTGAAACAAACTGATTTTATTTCTATCGGGACCAATGATTTAGCGCAGTTTACCTTTGCTTGTGATCGGGGAAACCCTCGTTTAACCGAGCGTTATGATGTATTGTCGGCACCATTTTTACGGTTGATGGGAGATATCGTCGCCAAGGCAGATGCTGCGGGCGTGTATTGTTCCGTCTGCGGTGAAATGGCATCCAATCCGATAGAGGCGATGGCGTTAATCGGATTGGGGTACCGGAATCTCTCCTCGACAGGTACGTCTTTTGGGCGGGTAAAGTCCATGATACGCACGATTAACGCCGAAGAAGTGAGTGATTATGTGAAAAGTTTATTGAAATCTAAAAAAAGGACTTTACGTCCGCAATTAATGGCTTATGCTTATGACCATGGTATTGAAATCTATTAAAAAGTATGTTTCAATATCCGGCAGATTCGCAAGAGTTAAAGTATTATATTAAAGGGATATGACCGTGAAAAAGGAAATAACAAAAGAGCAGAGCACCGCAGCAGCTCAGGATGTCAAAGAAAATTTGTCGGATAACGAAGGAAAAGTCGGCGGGATGCTGCATGATGCCCGGGTAAAGAAAGGCTATAAAATTGCGGATATTGCCAAAGAGTTATATATTCGCGCTTCTTATCTGGAAGCTATTGAAAACAGCTGTTATGAGGATATCCCGGAGCCACCGTATGGTGTTGGTTTTATTCGCTCTTATGCCGAATTTTTGGGGCTGAACTCGGCGCGTGTCGTTCAGTTGTTTAAGGAAGAAACGGATGCGAATGCCAAGTCCGGCAGTGTTTATGTGCTTGAACCGCAGTCCGAGGCTACGATACCTAACCGCAAATATCTGTTAATCAGTCTGATTTCTATCATTGCGTTGTATGCCGCATGGTTTGCGTATAACGAACGTCAGAATACGGTTGAAGAAACCGTTGTCGAAGAAAATATGCTGGTTGATAATGCGCCGGCAGACAGTTTCCCGTTACAGGTTGAAGATTTCGCAACCTTGGACGAGACAGTCCCTGCGCCGGAAGGCGGTCGCATGGTGATTATTGATACCACAACGGCAGCTCCGGTTGAAAATGTGCCTCAGGTGATTGTTAATGAGGGTAATTTTGTTGAACCTGAAAACAATGTGCCGGCAGAAGAAGCTCCTGCAGCGACAGAATCCGCAGCTGAAGAGGCTGAGTTGACACCTGCTTCTGTTCAGGCAGATGCCAAAGCGGATGCCCGTATCGTGCTGAAAGTTAATCAGGAAACTTGGGTTGAAGTAAAAGATAAAGACAAGCTCTGGATAAGCAA
>CANDEX010000120.1 GCA_947383875.1 uncultured Azospirillum sp.
GGTACTTTCACCCTAAATTCTTATTATTAGTCTAATTCTTCGTGATTTTAACATAACGATGTACACGTCGTCATAAAATCATGGCACAGCACCTCCTCTTATCAAAGTTTTAGAGTGCATAATTGACTACAAATACAGAATTGTCGGGTTGAAAGTGTCCTCACGTACTAAAGTGTACGTTGCGGTACTTTCACCCTAAATTCTTATTATTAGTCTAATTCTTCGTGATTTTAACATAACGATGTATACGTCGTCATAAAATCATGGCACAGACCTTTCCTTATCAAAGTTTCAGCTTTAAGCCTCTCGGATAATATTCGGGAGGTTTGTTGCATTTTTATGACAATTTGTCAGTAAGTCATTTATTTGTTTGACATAAAGATGGTTTTTGTCTATATTGAGATTAGAAACAAATTATTAACATTTATTAAAACCAACCAGAAGTATGGAAACAAAAATTTTTACAGAAGAAGTCTTTTGCATGCTTTTCACATGTGCAATTTTGTCAGTTCTTGCTTGGATTGCAGTTCGTTTGATGAGCAAGCATGGCATAAGATTTGAACAGCCCCGAAAATTTCCTCGTGAAGAGGAAAAAGTGACAGCCAGATTAGCGTATTTTTCCCCTAAGGATGGCTTTTGGCACGTGACTTTTAATCTCGGGTTTGGCACTTGTTATGGTATTATTGCCAATATGAACAAGGGTCAGGGTTCTGAAGGAGTAGAAATAGAAACAACAATCTTGTCTGCTCCAGATCATACCTGTGGGTTTTATCGTTTATTTGCTATTGAGGCATAAACCATAAATTTGCAGTAAGGAGACTTCGGTCTCCTTTTTTTTGTGAAAAAATTACTTGAAATATCAGAGAGAAAGTTGTAAAAAGCTTTTACTTATGCAACACCCCTGGAGGTGCATAAGCGTTTAATAATTTATTTTAAGGAATAAAAAGATGGCAGATATTACTTTTGACGCAAAATTGCGTGAAAAAGCAGGTAAGGGGGCAGCTCGTGCATGTCGTCGTGAAGGTCGCGTTCCTGCGGTTGTTTATGGCGGTAACAAAGAAGCCCTGATGATTAGCTTGGATCCGGTTCAATTGGAAAAAGCTTTGGATATGGTTGGCTTCTATGATGCTGACATTGAAATCAATGTAGACGGTAAAAAACACAAAGTTGTTTGTCAGGATGTACAATTCCATCCGGTTAGTGATAAGCCGTTGCACGTCGACTTCCTCAGAAAATAGTTTTATAGACTATCTAAGGCGATTTTACGCGGTCTCAAAAAATTCACGTACTTCTTTGTACGCTAAAATTTTTTTCGCCGTTAGAAATCGCCTTATCTATGTCTCTAAAACTATTTTCTTCAATTTAAATAACAGAGTGAAATAAAAATGTTTCTTATCGTTGGTTTGGGGAATCCCGGTGCGGAATATGTCAAGACACGCCATAATGTCGGTTTTATGGCAGCGGATGCTATTCATGATCATTATGGTTTTGGTATCTATAAGTCTAAGTTTGACGGGTTAATCAGTGAGGGAAATATTGCGGGGGAAAAAGTGTATTTGCTTAAGCCCCAGACGTTTATGAATCTTTCCGGTAATTCTGTTGTGAAAGCTGCAAATTTTTATAAAATTCTTCCGCAAAATATCATTGTTATTCATGATGATATGGATTTAAAAATTAATCAGATTAAAGCCAAGCTCGGTGGTGGTGCCGGTGGGCATAATGGTTTGAAAAGTATAGATGCGGCCATCACGCCAAATTATAATCGCGTACGTTTGGGAATCGGTCACCCGGATAATCATCTGCCGCATGAGGCCGTGATTAACCACGTATTGACCGGGTTTTCCAAAGCGGATATGACGGTGTTGGAGCATAATATTTCTTTGGTGACCGATCAAATCGGCATTTTGATTAAAGAGGGTGTTGCCTCTTTTTCCAATAAAATCGGAAATTTAAATAAATCTTCAGCTAAATAATTGACTTTCCTCATGTCTGCTTATAGGGTTGAAATGTTGTTCAACCACTAGTAAAAGGAGGAAAATTGTGAACACACACCCTAAAGTGACTGTGGTTATTCCGGTCTATAATGTGGCGGCTTATTTGCCACAGTGTTTAGACAGCGTTGTAACCCAGACGTTAAATGAGATTGAAATCATTTGTGTGAATGATGGCTCAAAGGACAATTCACTGGATATTCTTAAAGATTATGCCGCTCGAGATAATCGGATTAAAATCATAGATAAAGTGAATGCCGGTGTTTCTGCTGCTCGGAATGACGGTATTGCTGCAGCTGCCGGAAAATATATTGCTTTTCTTGACGGTGATGATTTTCTGGAAGCAGATTGTTTGGAAAAAGCATATGAAACAGCGGAAAATGGAAATTTTGATGCGGTGATTTTTAAGCATAATTTAGTAGAAGGTGATAAAAAGCTGGTTTGGGATGCTCCGGAATTTGGCGGAGTTGAAGAAGATAAATTGCTTTATGCTTTTTCTGCCGTGATTTGGAATAAATTGTATCGAACGGCTTTTCTCAAAGAAAATCAGATAATGTTTCCTCTTGGCATAAAGATAGCAGAAGATACAATTTTCAGTCTGATGTGCTTTTTTCATCATCCGGTTTGTGGTTTCTGCGACGGGCATTTCTATAATTATCGTCTTAACCGCGATAATTCCGCAACGGCTGATAAACGCTGTATTTATGGTGAAGTAACGGCTTACAGCTATTTAGAGCAGGTAGGTGTTTTTCAAGAGCAGCCGTTGGATGTTCAGTTGAAGATAGCTGAGAAGTTTCTTAGCGGGATTGAAGGGCATATTAACCGCTTTTCTTTGCATGATTCTAAAGAGTTTATGACTGTCAGAAAGGATTTTATAAGGCATCTTCAAGGAAAATACGGTGCAAAAACTGTTCGGAAATTGTCTCATTTGAAAGAGCCGAATTTGTTGCAGCAAATTTTCAGTATTAAGAATTCTTATGATAAAAAATATAAAGTGATTACATTTTTCGGAATTAAGT
>CANDEX010000121.1 GCA_947383875.1 uncultured Azospirillum sp.
CTTATGGATATGCTGATCAGGTTGATTGGGATGCTTATTTGGCTAAAGTTCCTGCACTATCTAGAAACGATGTTTTTCAAGAAGCGGCTAATCTGAAAGTTTGGGATTTCTTAGCGAAGCATCACCAGCATCGGCTATTATTTATCAATAAGCAATTCGGCTGGTGGCTGAAAAGTTTTTAATTTTGGAAAAGCGGGGAGAAATCTCCGCTTTTTTGTTGGTTTTTGAGGATTATCTGTTATGCTGGTTAATTATCAGCAGGAGGGGGTAATGACGAAAATTGCAATCTGGTGCCGACATGAAACGGATAATCTGATAGGTATCGGGAATAATATTCCTTGGCGTATTTCTTCTGACAGCAAATTTTTTGCCGATGTTATTGATGGGCAGGATGTGGTGTTTGGTCGAAAAACTTATGAAAATATTCCGGCAGAAATTTTAGAAAATTGCGCGGTGTGGGTATTAACCGGAGATAAAAATTATGAAACGCGGTGTCCTAAAGCTGATAAAGTGGTAACTGATATTCGTGCTTTTAAGGAGTTTGAGGGGGATTTGTATATTGGCGGCGGTGCGCAGATTTATCAAGCTTTTATGGATGGCACACCTAAACTATTACCTGATATTGTCGTGGATTGCGTTTACGGCGGCGCGGTGAATGCTGCTCTGTCGGGAGAGCGAATCGATATCACACCCTGTGTAGACATTATGAAAAAGAAATATTTTAAATTGACTGATGATTTTGAACGAGATGGTGTTAAAGCCGCTTTGTGGGTGAAAAAAGGTGATTTTGTAGAACAGAGTGTATTGAAAAGGTTATTGCTGCTGTTAGAATGCAGATAAACAAAGCCTCGGAATAAATATTCCGAGGCTTTATTTTGAGACGGATTATTTCTTGGGTACATATTTCCATCCTTTAGAGCTTGTTTTCAGCTGTAACTGAATATTGTTCAGGCAGATGGTGTCGTCCAGAGGTCTGATTGTTGTTGTAGAGGTATCAACGGTGCTGATGTTTCCGGAACCCATGTCAAAAACCAGATAGCTTTTACCGTCAGAACTTGCATAGCCGGCACAGCAGTAGGTTTGTCCGGCGTTGAGAAAGCAACTTTTTCTATGCGGAGAGACTTTTAGTCTTTCGAGCGGTGTGTCGGGCGCAATGTCAATCACGAAGTTTGATTTGGCTGCCACTAGGCGAGGAATGATTTTTTCCTCCTCGACGTTTTTGCTTTGAAATCCGTTCAGTTTCATAATTTAAAAATTTATTGGTTAGTAAATACAGAAAAATAATTATCTGTTATCTTTATAGACGAATTTTGGAAAAAATCAAGAAAAAACGCTCAGACCTGAAGGTGAGAGCGTTTCGTTGCGTTTTTCATGGAGTTAAGGGTATCTCCATCTGAGGGATTCTCATCAGTCGAATGGATAAAATGAAAAAGTAGTTTTTATTATCTTTTTCGTATCGTTGCAAAGCGGTGGTTGTTGTTTACGCGCTGGCGCAGATAGTGTTCTCCGTTGTATTCGAACTCGGTGAGCGGGGTCATGGACACAATGTTGGCGGTGTCGATGATTTCAACCTTGGCCTTTTTACCGGGTTCTTTGATGAGCGGGCGAACCGCAAAGTTTGATGCGGTTGTAACTTCGGCCCATATTTTGACTGGAACATTGGGCTGGATGAGGTCTTTGCGGTGGTTCTTTCCTGATTGTTTTGATATGATCAGCGTGAAAGCCATCACTTTGTTGATTTCTCGTCCGGTAGCAGTAGCCATAGCCATTTTGGTTGCTGCTGCGCTCAAGTACTCCTGGTTCAAAGTTTTTTTACACATAATTATACTTTTTTTATGTTCCGAAAGGAACGGTTAAACATCATAATTAATTTACTGATACATATATAAGCATAATTTTAATGGGATTGCAAGCGGAAAATGACAAAATTTTCAGAAATTTTGTAAAATTGTGATGTTTCAAAATGTTAGAAGTTAATTAAGTAGAGTTAAAATAAAGCCGATAGATAAAGGAATAGAAAAATTATCATCAACTTCAATTTTATCTTCAAACATTTCTGCCAAGGTGGCCGTAAATGCAGCTATGATACTGGCATAGGTTACCGGTAAAATGATATTACAAATCATCATAATGATTAAGGCACTGATAAAAAAGGCGGCTGTTCCTTCCAGCGATTTGTTTTTATACAGACGGCGCATGCCATAAGCTTTGCCGAACAAGGCGGCGCAAGTGTCAGAAATCAGCATGACGGACATGGCAACGACAGCAATGTTTGAGGGGAAGAGCAGGGTACAGGCAATAGCTGCCAGCATCACATACGCACCCCCGCTCAATTGCAAGTGGCTGCGCTTGAGTTCTTTGTTGCGTAAAGCTCGATAAAACAGTAAGCCGAAAGTGCGGCATGCCCAGTGCCATTTTTTATAATTTCCGTATTCTAAGATGACATCCCCGACAAAAATGATTGAAAAGATAGAAATGCTGATTTCCGGTTTAACGAAATAAATCAGTGCAGGAATCCATAAAGAACTTAGGTGAATGAGTTTGCGATAGAGTTCTTTTTTGAAAGATTTGTTGACGTCAATGTGCAAATCAGAAGCCAGAACTTTCGGATTAAGCGGGGACTGGCGGAGTTTGGTTTTATATTCTTTCAGTGTGTTTCCGTATTTTCTGATTTTCATAGAACCGTCTCTTGGCGGGTGATTGATTGAAACTTATTTGTTAATTAACATTATTATTCAATAATGTAAAGGTTAAAGCCGCCGGCTGGATAACTTTTTGTAGTCGAGATATTTTTTTTACTATTTTACAGAATGGCATAATCTGAGTGTAGGTAATTTCCCATTATCTTCACCCAAGTATTTATAGCGTTTAGACTAAGAAAAAAACACCTGTTATATTTGATTGACAAAGCTTTTAGAATGTGTTATTCTCATAATTGATATGGTTTCAGTTATAGAGAGGTGTATAATGAAAGCTATTATTCTTAC
>CANDEX010000122.1 GCA_947383875.1 uncultured Azospirillum sp.
CTGGCTCTGGCTCTGGCTCTGGCTCTGGCTCTGGCTCTGGCTCTGGCTCTGGCTCAACCTCGGTAACAATTATCTCTTTTTCTGCCTCAACAACATCCGCCGTTCTCTCAATACTTGCCATTCCCTCAACATCCGTTGCCAGCGGCTCTTCATAAAAATTCTCTACAGTTTCAACACCCTCTGCCTCAACCGGCATTTCTTCCAAATTCTCTGCTGTCGCAGCCACCTCTTCCGGCAATTCTTCTGCAACGGACGGTGTCCCATTTTCCGATTCGAAATGCTCTAACTGCAAATCAGGCTCCGGCGTGCCAAACAGGGATTTTTCAAAGTCATCATCGGTTTGAACATTTATATCCGGCAAAGGAGAATCATCATCTAAAATATCATCAAGATTCAGCTCGCCATTTGCCTGAGCTAAAAAGTCAGCACCGAAATCAGCTGGTTCATCAACAACTTGCTCAACAGTTTCAAAATCAAATTCATTCTCCGCTTCCGGCTGGCTGCCCGGCTGCTCAATTTCAAACACAGGCTCATTACTGGCGGTTTCAGCTAAATCCGCAGTCAATACATCAGCATCTTCTCTGAAAAATTGCGGAATATCTTCTTGAATTTGTTCCGACGCCGTAACATATTCTTCCGCCAAATTCTCGCTTTGCCCAGCAGCAGCTAAAATTTCCTCTGCGGGAACTTCAACATATTCGTATTCATATTCTGCCCCCTCCGGAAGTTCTTCCCCTTCGGCCAATTCGATATATTCATACTCGTATTCCTCTTCGGCAGGCTGCATATTCATTGAATTTCCCGTTTCTTCAACCATGACTGTTTCCTTTAAAACTTAAACTTATCGAAGATTATAATCAGATTCTCTTAATATCGCTTTAACAACAAAAAAGCACCGAAACAAAATCCGGTGCTTTCTGTTTGGGCAGCCCGCAAATTCTCACCACTCAGGTTTAGCCCAGCCAGGCCATGAATTTACGAATTCGCGTGCTATAAGGGAATAGAAATGAGTACCCTCAAGCCTCCTATAGGACTATCCTGGAGTTCAATCTTACCTCCATGGGAAGTTATCACATCTTTAGCAATCGACAACCCCAAACCGACACCGCCGGTTTCCTTATTGCGCGATTCTTCCAAACGATAGAAAGCTTTGAAAACCTCCTCCCGCTTGTCTGCCGGAATACCCGGCCCGTCATCGTCAACGGCAATTTCCATCTTACGGTCATTGCTTTCCAAATCAACCGATACGGTTTTGCCATATTTGAAAGCATTGCCGATAATATTAGTCATCGCCCGTTTCAAAGCCTGCTCGCGCCCTTGAATAGCGCTGACTTGGTCATTGGTCTTATAACGTATCATCGCATTTTGATTACGGAATTTGTTCAGCACGCTTAAAATTAACTCGTTCATATCAACAAAAGCAGCCTTTTCTCCGCCCTCGCCGCTGACAAAAGACAAATAGCCGTCAAGCATTTTTTCCATCTCGTCAATATCGCCAAGCAGGTCTTTCTGCTCTTGCGGATCAGGAAGCATGGTCGCCTGTAACTTCATACGGGTCAACGGTGTCCGCAAATCGTGCGAAACCCCGGCCAACATCTGCGTACGTTCGCTAATTTGGCGTTGAATGCGTTCTTTCATTTTAATAAAAGCAATAGCGGCTTTACGAACTTCTGACGAACCGTAAGGTTTGAAATCTTTATTATCAATCCCTTTACCGAAATCTTCCGCTACTTGCGCCAATTCGGCAATAGAACGAACCTGAATACGCAAGAACAACACTGCCACCAAAAACAGCAGCATTGATGTTCCGACCATCCACGCGACAAAACCAAAAATTGACGTTGAGAAAATATTTTTGGAAGAAGTTTCGAATTTAAATAATCTTTGCGGCGTATCCACAAAAACCGTCATATTCCTGTCACCATCTTTCCCGATGTAAATACTTGTCAGATAATCAGGAAACTTGCGACGCAAATCGCTTTCCAAGAAACCTGTCACCAACTCATTATTGCGGCTGACTTTGTTAATAATCCGGTGCTTATCTTTATTCAGATACACACTGACGCTCATATCCAGCTTTTCATCCGTAACTTTTTTAATTTCCTGCAGCTTGTCAGGCGATTGCTCAATCAACTGCATGACAAAAGACATATCGGAAGTCAGATTATTGGACAGGCGTTTGCCGACCCGCCCCCAGGTTCCGTCAAAAAAAGCGACAATCGAAACGACTTGCACCACGATTAACGGAATAAAAATCAACAACATCGTACGGAAAAATAAAGTCTTCGGCAAAAGCTTATACTTCAAATACCGTAGGGTGTTATCGACTTTTTCAGGAAATTTCAATCGCATATATTTACTCCTCAAATCAATAACTGCGCCTATCTTAGAATCATTCTCAACCAAATACCAGCAAAATAATCATCCGCCCCAAAACGAAAAATTACAAATTACTACAAAAGATTGACAAGCGCACCCTCTTATTTTATTGTCATGTCAAGAGCTCAAAACTCTCACAAAGCCCACAATGTGGGAGTCGGATAATATATTGAATATTCCGGCAGTTTCTTTGTGACTGTTTTGAGCTCCCACACCTTATTTCAAATCAAAAAAACACAAGGACAAATCATGAATAAACAAAGAAAAGACGTTTTAAACCGCTTCTATAAAGACTGCGGGCTGGAACTATTCAAACTTAGAACCGAACACAAATTAAGCCTGATAAAATTAAGCAATAAAATTTTAATCCCC
>CANDEX010000123.1 GCA_947383875.1 uncultured Azospirillum sp.
TACACTGTCGTAGACACTCTTTCCCTACACGACGCTCTTCCGATCTATGGACAATGCCAGAAAAATGCTGGGTGGTGTTGTTGAGTATGCGGATAATGCGGAACAAGCTTGTGACGGAGCTGATATTGCGGTTATTTTAACTGAGTGGGATGAATTTAAACAATTGGATTTGGCAAAACTTAGATTAATTATGAAGCAGCCGCGAATTTTAGATTTGCGGAATATGTTGGATGCTTCGGCAGTCAGAGAAAACGGTTTTGTTTATTCCTGCATTGGGAAAAGGTAGAGAAAATGGCAAAAGTATTGGTTATCGGCGGAGCCGGATATATTGGAAGTCATGTGGTTAAGGCTTTGCTGCAGAAAGGACATCAAGTTGCTGTGTATGATAATTTATCAACCGGGCAGAAAGTTAATTTGTTTGAGCAGGCTGAGTTTATTGAAGGCGATATTTTGGATTCCGGATTGTTGTTTGATACGTTGCGTCGAGGTTTTGATGCCGTTGTTCATTTGGCGGCGAAAAAAGCTGTTGGTGAATCGATGGAAAATCCCAATAAGTATTCTATTAATAATATCCAAGGTTCGCTTAATATCTTGATGGCGATGGCGGAAAGCGGTGTGCGGAATATTGTTTTTTCATCTTCCGCAGCTGTTTATGGTATGCCGGAATATCTGCCCGTAGATGAGAAACATCCGCTGAACCCTATTAACTACTATGGTTTTACCAAATTGGAAATTGAGAAATTTATGGGGTGGTATGATCAGCTCAAGGGGCTGCGTTATGTGGCCTTACGTTATTTTAACGCAGTTGGTTATGATGCTGACGGGGATATCCGCGGTAAGGAAAAAAATCCGCAAAATCTGTTGCCGATTATTATGGAAACAGCAACCGAAGAACGTAGCGGGATGTCTGTTTTCGGTTCAGATTATGATACCCGTGACGGTACTTGCATTCGTGATTATATCCATGTCAGC
Source organism: uncultured Azospirillum sp. (assembly GCA_947383875.1). Next base: position 973 of record CANDEX010000123.1, read on the forward strand.
GATTTGGCTTCTGCTCATGTGTTGGCAATTGAGAAATTGATTGATGGGATGCCTTCTGCCGTGTTAAATCTGGGAACAGGTGAGGGAACCAGTGTGAAAGAAATGATTGAAGCCGCGGAAAAAGTTACCGGTAAGACATTAAATGTCACTTACGCCGAGCGGCGTCCGGGGGACCCGGCAATTTTGATTGCATCTTCGGAAAAAGCTCAGGAGTTGCTTGGTTGGAAACCGGAAGTGACTGATATTGAAGAAATTATCCGGACGACTTGGAATTTAGAACATTAATTTTTAAGGAGGAGATAAAACGATGGAATGTCAGACAAATTGCCGTTGCAGCGGTAAAATCTTTGGGGCTTTGTTGATTGCGGCCGGTTTGGCTTGCGGTGGTTTTTTTCCAGGATATTATTATTACCAGGCTAAGCTGAAGAACAATTATGTCAGTGTAAAAGGTTTGGCAGAAACAGATGTTCGTGCTGATTTGGCTGTCTGGGATATTAAATATGTGGCGACAGGAAATGCTTTGGCCGCAACCCAACAGCAGATTAATAAAAATTTGGCAGAAGTTCGCGATTTCTTGAAGCTTCATGGTTTTCAAGCTGATGAAATTATTGAAGGGCGGATTGAAACCAATGATTTGATGACAAATCCTTATCGTGACAATACGAATAATTTAGTGCGTTTTATTATGAGTCAAACGGTGACCGTACGCAGCACTAAGGTTGATGATGTTGAAAAGGCATTGCGTTCAACCGGTGATTTGGTGGCTAAAGGAGTTATTCTTGATAATCAATACGGTTCTCCGGTTTCTTATATTTTTACCCGGCTGAATGATATTAAACCGCAGATGTTGGAAGAAGCAACTCGTAATGCAACAGCTGCCGCTCAGGAATTTGCTAAGAGTTCTGACAGCAAAGTGGGTAAAATTCGCCGTGCTCAGCAAGGTGTTTTTTCTATTCTGCCGCGTGAACAGGCGAACAACACTATGGAAAGTTCTCAAATCAACAAGAGGGTTAGGGTGGTGTCGACAGTGGAGTTCTGGTTGGAATAACAACTTGTTTAGCTGGTAACTAGAGCAATTTTACAGAGTGCCAAAAAATTCATGTACTATGTGTACATTAGAATTTTTTAGCCTCTTAGAAATCACTCTATTTACGCACGCTACCCAAGTTGTTAATAGGAATGGGCTATTAATACAGATTTGTCGGGTTGGCAAAATGCTTATGTACTGTTGTGTATACTCCGCTTTTGTCACCCTAAAATCTTATTACTAGCTGCATTCTCCAACTTTTTGGCTTATTTGGCTGGTAACTGGAGCAATTTTACAGAGTTTATAGGAGGGATAATTATGGATCCATTAATCGCGGAAACGATAGGGTATATTGGCGGTTTGTGTACGGCATTTTGTTTTATGCCGCAGACGTTAAAAACTATTCGGAGTAAAAATGTGCAGGGCTTGTCTTTGATTAGCTATGTCCTTTACTGTATAGGGATTTTATCTTGGGTTTTGTATGGGATTTATGTTCATTCGATTCAGATGGTTGTTTTTAATTCAATTTCTTTATTTTTTGCCGGATATATTTTAATTATGATATTGATTTATCGTAAGAAAGCCGCTTGAAGCGGCTTTTTTTTATGTCATGTGCCCATTATCTTCATCCAAGTATCTATAGTGATTAGACTAAGAAAAAAACACCTCTCAT
>CANDEX010000124.1 GCA_947383875.1 uncultured Azospirillum sp.
AATCTCCACCGGAGATTTTCTATCGCCTCGCGCCCTCTCGGGTTCAAATCCCTATCTTTTATTCTCCATACAACAAAACCCCTCTATCAAGGGGCTTTGTTGTATGGCGGATGAGGAGGGTTTACATGAGTTCCGTTTGTAACATTCTCTCATTTCGCTGTCGCTCAATCGTTCATTAACAAACTGTCACCGCTCGGAACGAAAATCTCCACCGGAGATTTTCTATCGCCTCGCGCCCTCTCGGGTTCAAATCCCTATTTTTTATTCTCCATACAATAAAACCCCTCTATCAAGGGGCTTTATTGTATGGCGGATGAGGAGGGATTTGAACCCCCGATACGGGTCACCCCGTATAAACGATTTCGAGTCGCTCGCATTCAGCCTCTCTGCCACTCATCCGTAACCATTTATTTAATAATGATTATTCCCCCTCTTGGCAAGTATTATTTAAACACTTTCACCCTTTTTTCGATAGGATCAAAACTTTTTTCATCTGCCAAAAGCTCAATACTCCCCACCGGCATCTGACTAATAAGCTTCCACGTTTTCGGTAAATTCCATTCCCGAACAACATCCTCGTCAATTAATGGATTATAATGCTGCAAACTGGCACCTGCACCTTCATTTTCCAAAGATACCCAAACCATATATTGCAACATTCCGCTGGATTGCATCGACCACGGAAGAAAATTATCAGCATACAACGGAAATTTCTGCTCCAAATTTTTTATAACTTCCAAATCTTCAAAAAACAATATCGTTGCATATCCCGAAGCAAAACTATCAATCTTTGTTTCTGTTGCTGCAAATTTATCTTCAGGAACAACAAGACGCAGCTTATTTTTAACAATCTCCCACAGCCGAAGATGATTATTTCCAAACAAAATCACAACTCGTCCGGATTGAGAATTAAATGCGGACGGACAATATTTAACAGCATACTCCACAACAGAAACAATCCTATCTTCTGCAAGCGTTTGATTCCGTCCCAAATGATAAATTGAACGCCTTTGGGCCATTGCCTCATATAAATTATCTTTCATCGCAATTTTTCCTGAAAATTAAACCATATATTAAAATATTAACGCTAAACTAGGCTTTCAAGAAGAAACCTTAACCCCAAACGAAAAAAAAATCTTGATTATTAGACGAAAAACAGTTAATATTTGACAGATTTTGAAACTAAGAAGTTAACGGTATGATAAAAAAAATAATAATGCTTGGTTTAGCTACGCTATTTGCAACTCTGCCTTTAGCTGAGTCTTTTGCTTATAGCCAAGCATCTAAAATATACATCGGTGCTGATTACGTCTATTCAGACATCAAATATAAAAACGACACCATCTATGAAATGGATGATCCCTACAGCAGCATCTCACCGGTTATTGGTTTCAATTCTTACGGCATTGGTGTAGAAGCCTTTTATCTGTTCTCAGATAAACAAGTAAACAAATCAGGTTACGAATCCACCTTGAGAGCTTACGGTGTCGAATTAGTCGGCGAAGCCCCTCTATCTGACAATTTCACCGTGGTTGTATCTATCGGTATGGCCAATTATAAATTCCAAATCAAACAGCCCAATGGCTGGAAATATGATCAGGACGCCAACGGCCCGCGATTCGGCATAGGTCTGCAATACGAAATCCTTCCTCATATCGCTTTACGAACAATGTTCCATTACACCTCTCTTAATGCCGGATCAACCGACTTTTATGACGCCGTCAGTGAAATTTCCGGTGGCGTACGCATTATGTTCTAACCCTTTTCATCTGAAATTAATATCACTTCGCACACGCTTGACAATTTTAAAATTTTGTCTATAATTACCGATGTAATTATAGTATTAATTTTATTATTAACCAAGCAAACCACAGAGAACCTGTGCTCGTTCAAGTCGAGAAACCTCAAACTATGAAAAAGTTTATTATTTTATTTTTTATCGCCTTGGGCTGTATCATCTCTTCAGAAGCCAAAACCACCTATGAAAGCATAAAATTCGGTGGAAATTTGGAACTCATCATCAAAACCGAAACTCATTGGGGGCGCGGAGGAGATACAAAAACTTACGGCCTCCGTAAAAACGGCGTTGATATAGCCAAACCGGAATACAATCAAGACGAGCTCTTCGTAATCGATGATTTGTCATGCATTATTTTCATGGACAGAGAAATGCAAAAGGCTCATCTCTACAGCACGGAAACAGGAAAAGAAATCTTCACATACAGTTACAAACCGGCAAATACGTATGAAAGATTTCACCGTTTCCGATTTGAAAAAACTGCAACAAAGAATCAAAATGACTGGCAACTGGCAGAATATACTTACAGCGATAGATCTGCTTTCAAATCTACAGCTAAAATCAAAGCCGTGTTCAGACAAAAGAACGGAAAAATCTATCAGCTAAAGACCAAAATAATTACTTATGAAGAGGAACTTTAATCTCAATAAACCGCAGCAAAAAACTTGCTGCGGTTTATTTTTTATATCGCATATAAATCCCGTCTGTTGAAAGCAAGCTCTGCGCCGCTTGAAACATCGCACGCATA